>PAOW01000001.1 GCA_002710015.1 Methanobacteriota archaeon
GTACATGTTCTTCACGTAGCGCCTCCTTGATCAGCGGGTGTTGTGGGACCCCCCCAATCGTCGCGCAAACGAGGTTAGATCGACGAAGAACCATTTCCGACAAATCTTCATCCGACAAATCTGCTGCTGCGGAACCCAATCGCTGTTTGAGATCATCGACTTGTTCGGGTTCAGTCCATCGATGAATATCGGAATCATATACGAGTTGGTCTCGTTCCAATGGTTCATTCCTCCATCGTCTTGAGTTAACGATTCGAAGCGGTTGGACCAATTCATTTTCTCCAAATCGTGATAGAACGTTGTCGATGGATGCTTGAGTCGAACCGCATAGAAGAATTCTGTAATTGTGCTCAGTATCGGACAACAGTTGTAGAATGAGTTCACCAATGGTCTCAGTCTTCCCTGAACCCGGAGGCCCTTCTAGGAACGCGAAATCATCACTCGCAAGGGCCTTCAAAATGAAACGCTGCTGTTCAGCCGATCCCTCTGCTCCACTTCCGACTCTTGTCATCCAAGGAACAATAGGGGTGCGCAGGGATTCGCAATCGTTCCAAGCTTTGATGTGCTTATGATCCAATCTCGTTGTCAATTCCATCAAGGGAATGTGGTGAGACAAAGGAGCTCTCTGCAAACGTTCAATCGCAGCTTTCTGATTCTGTAGATCTGCGAATCTAAGTGGCAGAGTCAATTCGCTGACATTAGGGAGTTCTGAGAGTCGAATAATTCGAGATTCCCTGTTTCGTTCAAGGATTTTGTATTCTTTACCCTTACCCTTCTTCGATTGAAGCATGCGGATCTCACTGTCTTCAAAGAGGATGTCTATGGGGTCCACGACTGCATCACTTTCAACTTCTGCCGATAGTTTCACCCACACACCCTCTTCCTCGATTTCTGTCCAAGAGACTCGAATCCCCTCAGTCGTTGTCAAATACGGACTCTCAGGAGAGGAATTGAGTGTAATCTCCGTTCGCCCGCCCCATGATTCTGTAATGATGGTCGAACCATCCAACAATTGTGTTCCACGTTCCGGCTTCCATTGATTTACAGAAATCACCTCAAATTCTTCAATATGAGCAGGGTCGACCTCAGAGCGGTGTCGGGCGATGAGCAATTCATGTCGCTCCCCCGAAACTGTTGTTTTAGCTTCGATTACAGGGTATCTTGTACCTTTGATTAATACTGACTCAGGCGCTTCACCCGTACTTTCAGCTACTACGTGAATTGGGTGTCCTTTGAGTAAAAGGTTTGCAGAACCAACCAAATCCCTATCAACGGTGATAGCGACTTCATTGTGGCTACCAAATTGTCTCTTGATATATACGTCATCAATCTTGATATATTCTCCTTTGTCCTCATCGAAAATCGTGTGCTTGTCAACTTCAACATCTACAGGCCAATCTCTGATGACTTGTTCTGTCGCCCCATCTATTGCAATCACAACTACACTGGCTTGCGAAGCCAATTTGGCCCGGATTGGTCTTTGGTCCAGAGATGTGATTGGTTCGATTTGGAAGGTCATCAATTCCTTGCGCTTCCATCTGGCACTGAGGCCATTTTGAACGAATTTCTTGAAAGGATCCAATCCAAATCGATAAGCAGCTTCCATCCCGCTCCATTTGTCACCCTTTGAAATGTGTCCAAAGTGCAATTTATTCCATAGTTTTCCAAAGGCCCATCTTGCCTTTGTTTTTTCATCGACCTCGGGTTTTGACATTAACCAACCTCAATCATCATCGAATGGATTTCTTCTTTCACTTCTGAGTCTTGGAGGTTCCTTTTCTCCATCTTTCTTTTCAACACTCTCAAGATCTCCTGAAGATGCCATTCTTGCACGAGCAGAAGCCCACTCCCTCATGTCACGAATTCCTTCTCGCATTGTTTTTGCGAGTGGGTACGTACTCCTAATTGCTGAATCAACATCGCTTTCGCCTAATCGTCGTTTTTGGCTGAATGCAGTGAACATTCCATCCTTCACAGCTTGCTCTATTTCCGCACCACTAAACAATGGAGAATCCTTTGCTAATCGCTCTAAATCGAACTGATCGAGAATATCTTCGTTGTGTGTAGAAAGGTGAATTTTGAATATGTCGCGTCTAATCTTTTCACTAGGTAAATCGCAGAAAAAAATCTCATCGAATCTTCCTTTCCTAAGCATTTCAGGAGGCAATTGAGCAATGTTGTTTGATGTTGCTAAAACGAACACAGGAGCCGTTTTTTCTTGCATCCATGTCAAAAATGTTCCAAAAACTCTTGACGTTACTCCTCCATCAGTTTGACCAGAACTTTGAGAACCAGACAGGCCCTTTTCGATTTCATCAATCCACAAAATGCAGGGAGAAACAGCTTCAGCAACCCTCAGTGCTTCTCGAATATTTCTCTCGCTTTCTCCAACTATCCCTCCGAAAACCTTCCCCAAGTCAAAACGAATCAAAGGGAATCGCCAAAGAGCAGCAGCAGCCTTAGCAGTCAAGCTCTTACCACAGCCGGGTATTCCCAATAGCATCACTCCTTTCGGTGGTTGAAGTCCAAATTCAGCAGCCTCTTCTGTGAATGCTCCGCCTCGTTGGTTGAACCATTCTTTAAGTTGGTCTAGACCTCCAACACTCGCCATTGATTCAGATGGTTGGAAAAATTCCAGAATCCCGCTTTTCCTGATTATCTGTTCCTTTTCAGCATTAATAATGTCAATCTCGTTTTCTGTTAATTGGCCATTTTGAGCAGCAGCCTTTGCGAATGCTAATTCTGCTTCCATCGCAGTCAAACCTTTTGCGGATTCAATGAGTCTTTTCGTTGGTTTTACTTTACTTGCTGGCAAACTAAATCTGTCTTCTGCCACCGATTCTAAGATAATTTTTAGTGTATCTATGTTAGGAAGCGGTAGATCAAGAATTGGCATTTCTTTTTCCAGTTCTTGTTTCAAAACTTCGGTAGTTGTGCCGAGTACAACCATCCTTTCTTTGAGGTCATCTCTATTGTTCATTCTTGCAGCTTTCCTCAACCATAGGGTCAGGTCGTCCATCTCATTGTGGTATCTTTCCTCGAACAGTGCGTGCGCATCTTCGAGATGAAGCACTGCTGGCTGCAGAAATCCTCTTGGTTTGCTAATGTCTCCTCCTTCATTATTGTCGCAATCAAGGAACCATTGCAAGGTTTGTCTACCGTTTTTCATTGCACCTGTGACTAAATCTTCTGGCAACTGATCTCCACGTTTCCATTCCTGTTCTTCGAAGTCCCATTCATGTAATTGATCAGTGTGCGTCCATTTTAGATATCTACGAGGTTGGTCCTGCGCTTTGATTGCTTGCTTGATTCTTGCTTCAACTCGTTCCCATTCGTGAGAAACAATTTGCACTAATGGTGCTTGTGCTTTCATAAGTTGAACAAAGTCGTTACGAAATTTCATATTGGGGTCATTGCGCATATGCAATCTTAAACCTTGGATATATATCAAAACTTAGATACAGTAGGGGCATGATATTCCACGAACAAACTCTGGACTTGCTGCTTGTTCTGGTGTTAGGGGTTCTCTGCATGCCCAGCAGACCTCAGAAGTAGTTTCTTTTAACTCACCATCAACGCCAACTCTGCGGTCGAAAACGAAGCACTCTCCGTTCCAGTGTGCTCCACCGGTTTTCTCAAAATAATTTAGGATACCACCTTCGAGTTGGTATACTTCTTTGTAGCCCTCATTAAGCATAACAACACTTGCCTTTTCACAACGAATTCCTCCAGTGCAAAACATAACAACTGGCTTGTCTTTATCGATATCAGCATTCTTTACGGCCTCGGGAAACGCTCGAAAGCTGCGAATATCGAGATCGATTGCGTTCTCGAATGTTCCCATTCTTATTTCGTAATCATTTCGCGTGTCTAAAATTGTGATATCTTTTTGTTCTTCCAACCACTTTTGGAACTTGAGTGGATCAAGATGCTTTCCCGTGAATTCGTGCGGCTTTACACTCAAATCCCCCATGGAAATAATTTCTTTTTTCAATCGTACGTTCATCTTACGAAAGGCACAATCCGATGACTCAGAATACTTAACCCAGATGTCTTTGAACCGTTCATCAGATTTTATGTGTTCAACAAAGATGTCGATTTTTTCTTTCGGAGCTGAGAGAAAAATGTTGATTCCCTCTGGCGAAAGTAGAATAGTTCCATAAATTCCATGTGAGTCACAAAATTCTTTGAAAGGCGCTCTTAAATCCTCGAATTCAGGCATTTCCAAGAATTTGTAAGCCGCTATATTGGTCCACATGCGAAACCCGCCTCAAACTAATTTTACACCATCTGGCCACAGAACTAAGATCAACGTTTGGCCACTAGTTCTGGGTGTGTGAGATGCACCTTTGTCCATCCATACGATAGATCCTTGTGGGTAAGTTCCATCTTCATCCCAAACCTCTCCCTCAAGAACAAGATAGCATTCTCCACCAGGATGGCTATGAGGCATAAATGCATCAATGTTGACATCACTTTTGACATCATACAAAACAAGCGACGTCGGACCTTCTCTAGCAAGTTTGCCTAACCTCACTCCTCCCCCCAACTCTCTCCATCGAATGTTTTCTTCAATCCATTGACGGTCAACGTTCATTGTCAACCATTCAGACAGCCCATGCGAAAACGGCATGCTTACCCCAGAAATTCATTTATGTTTAGTATTTTGATTGGCGAATAATAATTTAGGAGGTCATATCACCACCTATTGGTTGAGATGCGCAAGCAACGTGATTTACCAGTTACGATGTATCGAATTTTGTTATACATTTCAAGAATGAAGAACTCAGATGATGATTCACGGAGGCTTGTTCGTATTGAAAGAGCTACTGGAATAGATAGGAAGGAGTTACGTATTTATCTAGAAAAAATGGAGGCTAATGAGTTGATAGAGTCGCTCGATTCAGGAAAAAAAGGTCGAGGTGGACATCCAATTATTTGTTGGAACATTACGGAATCTGGAAGAATGTGGCGCTCGGATTTAGGTAGGTTCATTCAACTCGGCCAGCGTCTAGAATTTTATCCTGAGTCATTCTTTTATCTCCCATCAGATGGATTTTAGGAGGTTCTTTTACCCCCTAAACAACTCCTCTCCCATATATATCCTAAACCGCTATCGGGGATATAATGGCTGACAAGAAGAACCCGGTTGATAAGACAACTAAGGGCTTGACATCATTAATTGATGAGTTTACTAGTTCTATCAAGGAGCTAGTAAACGCAGGTGAGGAGACTGTTATACACCTTGCAGTAGGGGGCGGACGAGCAATATCAGCTGTCGTTGACGCTACTGGGACGGTAACAAAAGTGGCAGTTGAAACCGCGACTAATGTTGTTGGAGCAGTTGGTGGGGGAGCTTATCGAGCCGTAAAAAATCTAACAAAAGAAAAAAACGAGGGGGAAGATGAATGATAGGAAGAACATTGTTGTTGACAGTAAGCGTTGCAACTTCAGCTTTTGTTGCTGGAGCAGTTACTAGTGGTTTCAAGCACTACTACCAACGTTTTGCAGAAGAAGAAGACATGAATGACGGAACTGTTACTATGGTTGAGATAGTATCTGATAAAACTAAGAAAACTAGGGGGAAGAAGTGATGATACCGATGATAATAGGTGCTGTGGGAGTAGTTGTAACTACCATTAACGCAGTGGGAATAGGTGCAACAGCTGGCATGGGATACGGCCTAGGTCGAAAATATGGCAGAAAGATTTGTGAATTGGCAGAAAATGCTGAAGCGCGCTTAACGGGTTTAATCTCAAAATCGTCAGAGTGATTCAATAATAGGCAATTAGTGGGCTTTGTGTGGTAGAACCAATTTCTCTTCCCGTGATCCCACCAGAGAATGTCTGGGATCTATACATAATATTCCTGTGTGTCCCATTCGTCTTACGATTACTTTTGTTGACAAGGCCAATATACAGAGTTACAAAACAACTAGCGCCACATGGTGGATGGTTCTTTAAAAGACTCAGGGAATTGCCGATAAAAGGGTTAGGAATTATCGTTTTTAATGAAATCATGGCATTTTCAATTCCTATATTTCTTGTTTTAATTTTAAGATTGTTTTCGAATACTTTAGGATGGGAATCGTGGGCTGAAACCCCTGTAATTGGGCTTTCAGCATTAGTTCTGTTGAGCATGATTTGGTTAGCTTTTGATTTATTGCGTATAGCGCGAATTAGGCGAATGTTAGTAGCGATAGAGAGACAGAATGTGACAAAATTAAGGAAATTAGCTGATGCTGGATTTGGGATAAGACGATGGTTAAACAAATTTTCACGCAAAGGTGAAACTGATTCTGAGAAAGCAAAGAGAGCCTCAAAATCTGCTGGCAAGAAGATAGGTTCTCTCCTCCTGCTCAGGAGGATGACTCCAGCAGGTTTAGTCGGGGCTGTTGCAACCGGTGCAGCGGTCGAAGCGGCTAGAATCGGTGCGGGAAAGGTAACGGAAATGATTGATGAAAAAATGCAAAATGAGTTCGACAAGATTGCAAAATCCAACACAAATACCCTACTATTGCTGTTTGTGAGAGATTTCGCAATGGGTGTAGCCCCTCTACTTGCATTGTGGCTAGTTCCTATGCTGCTGCCTTAACAAGATTGAAAATTGATAGGCACAGCGGGCTAATTGAGTGACATGGCACTTCTAATCCTAATGCGACACGGTCAATCCATGTGGAATGCTGCAAATTTGTTCACAGGATGGGTCGATGTTCCACTAACAAATACTGGAATAGAAGAAGCTATTGCTGGAGGCAAGGAAATCTCATCATTGCCTATTGATGAGGTCCATGTTTCAACTTTAATCAGAGCTCAAATGACTGCAATGTTAGCATTGGCTCAACATGATTCTGGTAAGACACCAATTTTCCAATATGCAGCGAGTAATGATTCGATGAGTGAAAATGAATCAAGAATGGTTGAATGGGCACAGTCAAATGATTCAGGATTCAACACAATTCCAGTGCATGTGTCTTGGCAACTCAACGAGCGAATGTATGGGGATTTACAAGGCTTAGATAAACAAGAAACTAGAGAAAAATTCGGTGATGATCAAGTACACATATGGCGTCGCTCATATGATGTTCCTCCTCCTAACGGTGAATCTTTAGAATTGACTGCTGCGCGAACAATACCTTATCTTGAAAGTAAAATTATTCCTTCGCTAGAAGAGGGGAAGAATTTGTTTATTGCCGCCCATGGTAATAGTCTAAGATCAATAGTAATGAGCATAGAACAATTATCGAAAGAAGATGTTCTAAAACTTGAAATTCCTACTGGTAAACCAATTGTTTACGAATGGAAAAATAAATCCTGGACACGCAGGTGATATGTTGTCCGATAAAAGCTGGCAATATTTACCAGCAGCCTATGTTGCTGGATTGCTGATGATGAATATAGTAAGCATACCATTTGGAACGTACTCAATGATAGAGGAATGTCCTGATGATACGTGGAACTGCGATAAAATCGGGTTGGATATTTCTGTCCCTGAGTCTGAGTTACATGCTGCTATGGAAGAATGGGCAAATGAACGCTCATTTACGACAACGTTCAATGAAGGTCACATAGTAGATAGAACACCATTTTTGCAGTTCCCAGATGACGTAATTTACGTCTATGAATGTGGCTCATTAGAGTTGCTTAGTCAGTCTCGAATAGGACAGGGTGACATGGGAGTCAATTCAGATAGACTTGATGACATAAAACAATTTTTAGAAGAGTATGATTTCTCAGAAATCGGTTGTCAGTAAGCCATCCCTTCTTCATTTACGAACACTACATTAACCCCAAGTCCTAACTTATGGAAGGCTATCAGTTCTAGTGAATGTATGCTATGGCCGGTAGGTGCAATTCCCAAAACCTCTCTATTCTTACTCCATGGGCTAGATTTGTTCTCCCCAATAATTCTTCTTTCACCCTCTACTCCATCAAACCAGGGAAGTGGTCCTTCGGGGGAAAATTGAATCCCAAGAATCATGTCTACACCGTCTGTACTCTGAGCAGCATCTGCGTCTGCTTCACTTGGTATTGCTGGGCAATTTGGGTGAGTGTGCAGCCAATGAGTGAATCGTCCGGCTCTTGGCCCTCTGTCACTACCAAATACTTCGTCAGTCCACTCCTCAGGAAGATGATGAACAGAAAATGAATCTCCTCTGTTCACCATTTTTGCTTCATGGATTCTATAACCCTGTCCTGCAAACAAATTTGGTTTGTCGTTAATTCCTCTAAACTCAACTTCAATTTCCGGAAGATTTTGGTATTTAGACACATCCAATCCTACTAGAATTTCATCCGGAAGAGATCTAAATGCCCACTCAAGTATTTGCTCAAGTATCGGTGCAGGGAAGTGGACTTGTGCAACATATTCGTCTCTACGATTATGGGATTCATCATTGTAAATAGCTAGTGCATTCGCTAACCATTCACTGACCATGTTTATGCGAAAAGGTGGTCAGTCATAAGTTTCTAGTGAACAATCTTGCCCGCGTAATACTTGAATACCTCCCCACTCTTAAATCAACCATGGCGAAGAAAAGAGGCGGATTCAGTAAGTTCCTTGGAGCTATAACTGGAAGCCCCTATGAACGTCTGTTAAAACAAATTGACAAAGTTATAGCCGATTCGGGAGGCGACCGAGCCTTGGGACGAAATTTGAAAAAATTAGTCAAGGTAATCGGTCAGCAGTATGAGGAAGGTAACATCGACGAGGAAGAGCATGATTTACTCTTAGAATCGATAGAAGAGGTCGATCCTGAAGGCAGAGAATTTCCTAAACTCGGTGATGATAGTGACGCTTTTTATGATGAAGGAGAGATGCCGGATTCGCCCGAGTTGAATCTTGGCAAGAGAAAGAACTTGGATGATTTGTTGAAATCTCAAGGCAACGAATTTACTGGTTCATTTGGACGGGATGAGTTTGATGAATTCAGGAAATCCATGTCTGCTGATTTTTATGCAGATTCAGATGAAGCTATCGCAGCAGGAGATCACAATCACGAGATTAGAACTCAAAACAGGGTATTTGCTGATGCAGAGGATGGCATTAACTTACTAAAGAAGCAGATGGCAGAAGAAAGCGGATTGGCCAATCCTGATGAAGAAGAAGAGGATGAAAATTACTACACAGACGATGACGGCGTTGAGTGGTGGAAAGATGATGACGGTTACTGGTGGTATAGAGAGCCAGGACAAGATGATTGGCAGCCTCATGATTGAGCCCAGATTTTTAATTCTCCCAATCTGAATTTTTCAATCCCATAATCAGCACCTGCACTCAGCATAGCTTGATTTGCCATGCTTGCCGAGCTCATCGCTACAATTACTTCCGGCCTCTTTACATTTGAATTGATGAGTTCTTGTAATAATCTCAGTCCCTTTGTTGGTGGCATGTAGTGGTCTAGAAGCAAGATGTCAGGATTAAATTCTTCAATTCTTTTAAGAAAATCTGATGATTCCCAATATTGATTTATTTGAAAATTTTCAACATTGATTCCGCTACTGATTAACAAGGATTCAATATTAACCGAATCTTCAAATGCAAGGACTTTCATTCTTCAGCATCCCACCAATTGGGAACATCAAACCATTCAGCAGCATTATCTGGTCTCTCAATAAGTGGCAGACTTAGTGTGGATGAAGAATCTAAATTTACTTGTAGACCAAATGTTGCACAAGGGCTAGGCAGATAATCTTCCCCGGTTTCACTCAACACTAACGATATCTCATGTCCAGCAGGAATTACAGCATCGATTGGATTAAACTCCATCTGCATTGTGTAAGTTGAAAACGGAGTAACAGTCTTTGCGTTATATCCTCCGTCTCTATACCTCACATCCATTGTAGCATGTCCAATTCTGAGGTTCTCAGTCGCATCAAACATGGTTGCAAAAATTTGGCCACCGTCACAGCGTGTTGTAACCGATAAATGCAGGGTTGGCAATCCTGCGATAAATCTCTCTGAATCAGAAGCTGGAATCGTTAGCGTTACTTGTGAATTTGCACTAACAAAACTACCATCTGAGGAAGCTTGGTCTAGCGTGATGTCTTCCCAAGACATATCTTGTGGTGGCCAAGTATCCTCAACGTGCCATTTACCATCATTACGCTGCATTTGGACGTTCAATTCAGGCATGTTGCCATTGCCTTTTAGCCAATACTCAAACCAACCAAACAAATCAACAGCCCAATCCATTCGACTCATTTCAGGGTAAGCTTCTCGACCGTATCCTGATGTAACCGAATCGTGGACTAATGGTTGATCAGGATAATTGTGAGCCCATTGGCCCATTATCCCTCTGGCAGGTATTCCCGCATCCTTTAGAAGTTGGTATGTGGGAAATGCGTGATATGGATCAACATTCCAATCTTGCATTCCCCAAACTAAGTATACGCTGCCACGATAATTCTCCAAAACATCAGGTAAGTGTCTTCTCTCATCCCAATAGTCATTCCATCCAGCTCCACCATAGTGGGCCCACAAATGAGTTGAGAATGGGTTGAGGGGGCCAACTAAATCATCTTGGCATACTCGCAATTCATCGGTTGTTAAGTCACTGGTAGCAGCTTGGTATGCGGCATCATACCCCATCGCTCTTGCTTCACTCGAACCGTTCCGATAGAACATTTCTTGAACCCCAATCGAGCCGGAAATCGGAACTATTGTTTTTAGGTGTTCAGACGGGTTTTGAGCAGCTTCCCAGTTTGTAGTTCCTGCGTATGACTTACCCATCAGTCCGACGTTCCCATTTGACCATTCTTGCTTACCCAGCCAATCCACTACTGCTTGGATACCAGTTTGCTCTCCCAATCCTTTGACATCTTGACAATGTGTAGATTGCCCCGTTCCAAATGTAGATGCTTGAGCTAGCGCATAACCATGGGGTATGAAGTTGTCGTAAATCCACTCTCCAACTCCTCTGTCAGGAATTGTATTCGGGTTTGAATCATCGCCGACCCCGGGCATTCCTTCACCTCCAAAGTCGTAGTAAGGATGTATGGTCATTATCACAGGGACCTTTACTCCTGGTTCCACATCTGGCATCCATAGAGCAAGATGCATCAAATCATCTTCTGGAAATCCAACATCTTCCTCTGAAGCAGGCAGTTCAACAGGAATGAAGTGCTCAGTGTAAGTCCTAACTTTGTAGTGTCCTTGCACTGGAAGAACAGATCTCTCTTGAGTAAGGTTGAGATCCATCTTGTGTCTATCATGCAGGTCGACTTCCCACCAGTAGTTAGATTTTGAAGCACTAGGAGCGGACTCGATTAGATGACCGACGTTGACTCCTAAGAATAAGACAACTATTGAGAATGCAAATGTTGCAGCGAGGGTAATATTCAGTGTTTTATCACTTGAATCTGAGACAATCTCAGCCTCAAAAACCTCGTCCTCCATAATCTTGGGAAAACGGTAATATTCATCAGTCTTGTCCATTTTAGTCTAAGCAATACAAAGCCTCAAAGAGATGATGTATGAGCGGTTTACATGGACGAAGGATATACCGTTGCTGGACAATCTATGCCTAACTTGACGACCTTGTATGGAGGCTTCCTGATATTATGGGGAGTCGCAATATCTCAAATATCAGATTCTAATTCTGTCACATCATATTTCCCATCCCTGCTTGGAATACCAATCATGATATCAGGAGTAGTTGCAAATAAAATTCCTGAAAAGAGAAAGCTTGTGATGCACATTGCTGCTGTTTTCGGTGTCCTTTGCGCATTAGGAGGAACACGTTTCTTCATGGTAATGTCGAATAGCGAGACCAGCAATTACGCAAAAAGTTCGATGTTGATGCTTCTAGTTACGGGCTCTCTCTACACATATGCTTGTGTCCAATCCTTCAAATATGCAAGGAAATCCTCACAATAATGATTTCATAGTTTGGAATCTCAGGTTAAGACATGCGAACCATAGCAATAATCCTGATTGCTCTGGTTATCCCTCCAGTGGTTGGAGCTAATTATGAGACAGGAGATGAAGACTGGAGGAGCATTGAAGTAGATACAAATTCATGGACTGATGGTCCAGAATTAGAAGGCTCTCCCATGGATTATCCTAGAGCGGGAGATGCCGTTTTAGCGATAGATGTTGAGTATAAGCCAAGCCATTTAGGTTCAGCAGTAGAGGGACAAATCATCATAGAATTGTTCGAGGAATGGGCTCCAAATACGACATCTAACATGATCAAAAATGTAGAAGAAGGGATTTACAATGGGATATTTTTCCATAGAGTCATAGATGACTTCGTCACTCAAGCAGGTGACCCAACCTGCAAAGCAGTGGGAATCTATCCAGCAACTAGCGCAACCTGTGGAGGAGGAGGAACTGGAACGACAATTGATTTAGAACTAAACGAAAACCTCTCACACGTGGATGGAGCTATTGGTATGGCAAGAGGTCAAGACCCCAATAGTGCGGACTCTCAGTGGTATATTGCTGAGACTGAAGCACATGGATTGGATCCTGAAAACAGAGATGACGAAGGTTATGCAACATTTGGAGTAGTTCGAAATGGAATGAGTCATGTTAGGGCAATTGCAACAGTGCCTACAACAGATGATCCGTCGGGAGAGGAAGTGGTAGTAAATCCAGCCTCATCAGCAGGTAGACCAATCTGGGAAGTTCATATTTCCAAAGTTGAGATGATAGGCGTTATACCATATCCTGATGAAATCAGTAATCCAAGCACCAAGTCATTCCTATCTACGATCGCTGGAAAGGCAACTCTATCCGTAATTTCGATAGTTGTTCTCGTAATTGGTTATTTAGCATACGACCGGTCTAGGAAAGATGAGCCAGATGCTATACTACTCGACTTGGATAACGACTAGTCAAATTGTAAGTCAAGGACAACGTGGTGAATATTAGGGCTGTATTTCTTGACCATTTCTAGGTGTAATATTGTAACTTTCTTACCGCTAACAGTTGCAAACCAATCAGAAGTTTTGTTCGACCACTCAGTTAACTCGTTTTTGTGAACATTCATGTGGACGTGGATGATTCCACCAGAACTTTTTAGACAATTTACTGCGAGTCCCCATGTGTTCATTGAGGACGGTATTAGTCCTAATACTACCCTATCTGCGATGCCCTTCAGACCTCTCATAGTTTTTCGATTATCTCCCTCGTGAATTGTACATCTTCGTGTGACTTTATTTTCCATCAAACCTTTTTCCAGAGCATCGATAGCAACAGGATTTATTTCACAGGCATGAACATGGCTCGCATTTGTATTTACTAGTAATTGCAGAGTATAATACCCAACACCAGCATAAGCGTCCACTATTGTCTCTCCCTCTGCATCAAGTCTTCCCATCCTTCCTCTTTCCGTTACGTTACCAGATGAGAACATCGATTTGGTTGCATCGAAGATATAACTTACATTACTCTCTTTATGCCTCACCCAACCATCACTACCGTAAATCAAGGTCAGTTTTGATTTTCTTTCTATACCTGGATCAATAGTCGACTGCAAGGCCAATTTTTCAGCATCGAGTATGTTTGCAACCTCTGCCATAGGCCACTGAGAAGTGTTGGTGCTTTCTGGAAATATTACCATGTCCCCTAATCTTTCCCACTTTTTTGGAGGATTGCTGAGTATTTTTTTTAATTGTGAAAAGGGAGTGTCTTTTTTCACGATTTCAAAGTCAAGCAATAACTCACCTTCGTTGACAGGGATAGCAATTTTTTCACCATATTCCATTGGTCTCAAGTTGGAATTAATTAGGCCTTCATTTCTCAGTCTTTCCATTTCAAAATTTGCATCATCGCGAGAGCAGATGAACGCTGGTGATGAAGGCATAAATGGTGCTGGTATGGCAAACCATGTTAAATGTCCCAGTCAGCAGATTATATGTTAGCATGAATTCAAGGGCTGCGATATTTATTGTTTCATTGTTTGCAATTTTACTATCAGCTCCCTTAGCAAGTGCTTCTGGAATGCAGGGGTGCACACTAAATGGTGGCACTTGTGATACTTGGGACAAGGCCGATGACGGAACGGAAAATCAGCAGGATTGGATTGTTGGAGTATACGAATTTGACCTAGTCGATACATCAACAATAAACATGCAAATGTCTTGGGCACTGCATGAATTTAATCGATCAGCTCTGGGTTTAGATGGGGCTCTAATGAATGCAGCATTAGCAGCGGAAGGCATGAGTGCTCAAGATGGGGCACCCGCAGATCTCATTCGAAATTATTTCGATCAAACTACGGCAGGACCGGGAACTCCAACTGTCAAGCAGAAACTTGTTATGGAAGTCAATGACACAATCGAGGAATTACTGAGTTCAGGTTTCGGAGTTGTAAACCAAATTTCAACCAGTTATGTGAATTCTATAACCAACTCAGGAATTACTACAACTTGCAGTGATGACAAGGACACTGATTCACAGGCCGAAGCAGGTTTGGCAAACAACGTCTTTGATCCACCCATCTGCTTCACAGTATCAGCAGCAGTTTCACTCTCCACTTCAACCTTCAATCTTGGTTCGATTGACTCACTAACACTTGAGAGAGTTTACCGAGGAATGTTGGTTATGGGATCAGACATAACATCTGAATTTGAGTTATTTAGCGAACCCGGGCATTCCTCAATCTTTGAAATTAATCCGCCTGATTTTGCTACTGTGAAATCTGTTGATCCAACTGGAATTCAGATTGTGAAATCAGGCCCTCCATCTTACATGGCTGCCCAGTGGACAATAGACAATCTTGATGCTCCAATTACTGGACAGAGGATAACTCAGATAGTAAATACAGAAATCGGACATCGTAATTCTACACAAACAAGTAGCGTTGAGATTACGCCAGAAGACACGGGTATAACTCTAGATGTAATACTCGACTTGTCAGATGAAAGCGCTGCCCAAGTTGACATCATAGCTGGAATAAATCATTTGGATCAAACTACAATGGCGGACTGGGGAATTTCAATTGTTGACATAACTGAGAATGCTAAGATACCATGGGTCACATCTGATGGTATTCGACTTGCATATCACAATGATCTTGTCGAACTTGATAATTTTACAGACAATTTTCCCATTAATTTAGTTGGAGAGGCAATAGAAGAAGCGGTCCCAGATGTAGATAATATTGAAATCGGTAATTTGGAATGGGTTTCTAATTCTATCGTTGAGGGGATGGCCGTTGAGCCTGGTGGTCTCAATTACACTCACGCTTCATGTCCAGAAATACTACCCGCAGGTGTTCAAGCATACTATTGCATAATTGGGCCTACTGCTATGAATGGTGACAATCCTGTTTATCTTAGAGCGACTTCAAGCCCCTTTAAACTACAACTTCTTGATTTAATCAAACAGCAGGTAAATAATGATGAAATCGCAGAAGCAATTGATCCAGTTACTGAAAGTGACTTTAGGAAATTGCTTGATTCGGGTTTGGTTATTGAGGCTGATTTTGGACAGGATTTACTTCAGGATATGATCCCTGAAGACTTACCTCCTTCTGAGTTGGAACTCGAAATTATACTGCCTTCCTGGCTCCAGACAGCAAGTGGAGAGCAATCCATTAGGTTAGTAGAACGAACAGTAGGCGAAGATCAACTCTCTATAACAATGTCAGGCCCTAACGCATACGACCCAAGACATCCAATCTTAGACTCATCAGGAGAAGTGATTTGCTCATCAGAAATGGTAGATTGGTCCTGTATTGACTCAGAAATTAATCTCGATGTAAGCGACTTAAATTTTAATGAATGGGGACCAAGTGTTGACTTAACAGCATCATTTTCGGCCTCAGTAGACGTTTATAGGATAAAAATACCACAGGAAATTTTAGATGAATTACAAAGAGAAAACAACTCAGTCTCTATGGAAGCAATACCATCTGATTTACTTCGGCTTGCATTTGACATAGGAAGTCGAATGGTAGAGCCACGTGTTGAGGAATTACCTCTCAAAGATTGCGGGTCAATCAACGTTACACTTACTGTTGAAGGACTTGAGGATTTTGTAGACGAATTTGGTCTTGTGTTAACAGATTGTCTCCACAAGAGAGCAAAGAAATTAGCGCAGCAAGAACCTAATTTGGGATTAGATCTCTCAAATATACAGATAATTACATCTTTGGAAAATCTTGGTGGAATTGGACCTACAATGGATGATGAAACTCCTATCAGCTTATCAGTGAAAATTCCAGAATTTACACTTGAGGCTGGTGTTAATAATGGTTGGTCAGGGGTGCTCGATGGAACTCCAGAGGTAGGTATAGACACTGCAATTTTAAGCCCAATTATTAGTGCAATTAATGGATTTGAAAATGCATTTACAAACATTGGTGTTCAATTCTTGAAAACAAGTGGCTCTGGCCTAAACATCGACAACAATGGGCAGATGTTTAATCCCTCGATAGAACCAACAAATTTAGAATTAGATGAGGAGACTCAAACAGAGTTGAAGGGTGAGATAACCTTTACAATGCCAAGTGGTATTACTTTGAAAGACTTTCAAACCGCAAATGGTTGGGAAGAAATAAGCGAGAAAGATGGAAGGCAAAGAATCACTCTATCTTTAGAATCTCTTTCAGCTGGAGAGGAATTTTCTTTCTCAATAGAGGTAACATGGCTATACATCTTATCCCAAATTTGGATTTATCCGACTATTCTTCTATCCCTAATCATATGGCGAGTAAGAGCTAGAAGAAAGAAGAAAAAACGTAAGAAGGAAGATAAAAAGAAGGTTGAAACCAAAGTGATAAGTTCTGGCAAAGGAGGACTTTCTGACGACGACTTTGCTGCTCTAAGCGCCGGTTATGATCCAACAGTTAAGCAAACCTCAGATTTTGATCTCTACGACGATGAGTATTGGAATTAGTGAAGAGAATCGTAGATTCTTTGCGCTAACGATGGACCGATTCCTGGTACGGTTTTCAGATCTCCAACCGTTGCATGAGAGATGCCTTGTCTCCCCCCGAAATGACGGAGTAATGCCTGTAATTTCTTTGCTCCAAGGCCACTAACTCCTTCTAGTGGATCAGACAGGCGTTTTTTTGACCGGCTTTTTCTGTGGAATTTATTGACAAATCTATGAGCCTCATCTCTCGCATAAACAAGAACTCTTCCTCGCCTATCGAGGATTATATCATCTTTATTTTGCCTGTGAACTGTTTCCTCTCTCTTTGCAAGACTTGCCAACTGCATTTTATCCCCAACACCGTTTTCCTCTAATAATTTCGAAATAAACGACAGGTGGGTTTCACCTCCATCAATCAATAGTAAATCAGGCCAATCATCAACTCTTTTCATCCATCTTTCTACAACTTCACTCATCATTCGCAAGTCATCCATAGCATCTCCCTTTACCGTGTAAGTTCTATACTCTTTTTTCGATGGCTTACCATTTCTAAGGCAAATACTTGCTCCAACTCTAGACTCTCCCAAGAATTGTGCCATGTCAAAACAAACAATGTGATTTAGACTATCCATCCCCAGTACTTTCGCGCAATCATCAGCAGCTCTTTGCTCGAGCGAACCTGATGATTTATTTGCTAGCCTTTCAACCTGCATCATGGCATTTTGCCTTGCTAGATTTTTGAGTGTAACAAAGTCACCCCTCATTGGCACTCTAACATCGACACTTCCCTCTCTCCTCTCGTTAAGCCAGTTATGTATGGTGTCAGAAATAGGAACGGGAGTAATCAAAATTTTGGGTGGCTTTCGATTTACATAATGGTCTACTATAAATCTTGAAACCGAGTCACCCTCATCTCCACCGTAAATCAATGGCCAGGTTTCTTGACCCTTAATTACACCATCATTTGCATGTAAAACGACGATAGCCGCCAAATCTCCTTTAACCCCTAGTCCGATTGCATCACACTCTCTGTAGACTTTTGAGGAGATTACCTGTTGGTTTGTTACACTCCTCACAGATTTGATAGTGTCTCTTACGTATGCCGCCTGTTCATACTGCTGAGTTTTAGAATACTCATCCATCTCTTTTCCTAACTCTTCGATTAGATCACTAGCATCTCCGTTTAGCACCTTTCTAACGTTTCTTACAACCTTTGGATAACCGTCAGGGTCGACACATGGACCTTTGCACAACCCAATATGTCTAGCCATACAACCCTCTTTTCCATGACAGTCTTTGTCGCGAATTCCAAAATATCTTCGCAATAATTGAATTACTTGTTTGGCCGCTTTAGCATTTGGAAAAGGACCCCATCTCCATGAGTTTTCAGGTGGGTTTCTAGTGTAGAGAATTCTAGGAAATTCCTCTTTAGTCAAAGCAAGATAAGGGTATGATTTATCATCTTTTAACATCGAGTTAAATCTTGGTCTATGCTGTCTGATTAAGTGACGTTCCAAAATTAAAGCTTCGTGGGGAGAGTTAGTCACTATGCACTCTATTTCATCCGATCTTTCTACAAGTTCTGGAATCATAGCGCGGTCTGGATTTGACGAAAAGTAAGACCTAACTCTTTGGGCTAATACTGTTGCTTTACCTACATACAGAACTCTTTGGCTGGATGTTCTAAAGAGATATACACCCGGCTTTGCCGGCAAATCAACCATGTCGAGTGTAACCGGCACACATTAATTGTGCTGGTTGATAGTCAAGAATACATCGCAATCATGTTAGGGTAACAAACATCATTGATGAATCACTGGATGAGTATATGGTGACAGGTCCTCAACGCAGGATTCTACACCGCCTTTCCTCTTTTTCCAATAGCTTGGAATCTGCATGGGATGTTCCCAGAGACCTATGCCTCCCCGGTCTTGCCGAGTTCCTTGGTGTAGTTCGTTCAGCACTCCACTCTCCATTGAAGGATTTGGTTTCAAAAGGGTTGATTCTCGAAAGAAAAGCACACGTCATTAACGGAGGCAATAGAAAACGCAGCGTCTACCACATTACTGATTTAGGAAGAGCAGAGTGTGAGGAGGTTGAAATTCATGTCGTAGATAAGAAGGGACGTATATTTGGCAATCCTCCGAGCAAAACCACTGTTTATGGGAGAGAAAGACTGCTCGAAGATCTGAAATTACATAACAAATTGATAATTACAGGACTGCCAGGGATAGGAAAAACCACGATACTTAGGAGCTTAGCAGAGAAATTTTCACTCGATGGAAAAACAGTTAGATATGCAAGGATGGACCAACTTAAAGGTATCAAAGAGATATTCCGTGATTGGGAGTTGTCACTAACCTCTGAAAGTGCTGTTCTGAATGAAACCAGAAACGAGATTCTAATCTTAGATGAATTGCAAGAAATAAATCAACGTCATATGAAAGGAGTTGAATCGTTCGTTTCTAAGGCTACAAATGTAATAATGGCAGGCAGGGCACCTCTTCCAATTATTGAAGGATTTGAGATAATTGAGATTATGCCTCTGGAAAATCGGTTTGCAGTGAAATTATTGCCAGATAATTTGGAAAACCCCGACATGGTTGCAGAAAGATTGGGTTGCCATCCACTCGCCCTACAAATGTATGACACAGAATCAGACTTGCCAGAAGGGGGTGCAGATCTTCAAAAATGGGTTAGTGACGTTGTGCTATCGAGATTATCGGATGAGATGGATGCCTTGGATGAGCTCTCACTACTACCCATACCCGTCCCAGTTAGACTGCTTAAACATCAAATGTATGTTAACGATTTAGATGATTTTGCACTCTTGAGATGGCTTGATTGTGGTGTTGAATTACATCATTTACTGAGGAATGTTAGATCTGCAATGCTAAGCAAATCGGACTATGAAAAGGCTGCAAGATATTGGTCAAATGTAGATGGAGATTTAGCGAGACTTATCGAAATACATCATCTTATTCAATCTGAGGGTGAAGTCGAATCTCTGATAATGAAACATTCGGAATCATTGATGGCCAACTCCAGTTCAGGCTTAGCTAGCCTTCTGTCAAACGCTTTGTTTATGTCTCCATCACGAGAATTGCACAGATTAGCTGCATCAATAGCAATCGAAAGAGGAGAAATCGATGTAGCTAAAAATCACCTAATGGAATGTGACGCACAGGATTTAGAATACAAATTATCAATCCTTGAAAACAACATTACTGTTAGTATTCCTTCAGACGCAGATTACAAGCTACTTCTATCTGAGGTTTCAAGAAGATTGGATGATAGGCTCCCAGAAGAAAGCATCGATGCAGATGTGGAAGCTCTATTGAATAAAATCGATATATCGAAGGTTGATGAGGAAACAAGAAAAACAATCCTCGTGTCAATTGCTCACATACGCCATGCTTTGTTTGTATCAAAAGGAAATTGGGCTGAGGCTGACAGACTGAGTTCTGATCTTGAGTTACTCACACATGCTGAAGATCCTCAGATAATAGCTTTGAAGTTAAGATCCAAAATTGCGCAAACCCCAACGAACACAAAATCTTTTGAGAAATTGATAGAATCTGTATTCACAAAAACCGGATTGAGAGCAAAGATGTTACAAATTGCGGTTTTGTTACGATGTGATGATCCACGAGCTTCTAAACTATTGAATCGTATTGATTTACCCTCTATTGATGCTCAAAATAATCTGACAAGCGCAAGAAGAATCAGCGCAAACATTTGGTATTTGAGAGCGAAATTAAAAACCCACAATCCCATTTCATCTATGGCAGAAGCGGTCAGTTTGTGGAAATTGTCTCTTTGTCCTGAAGCATCTAAAAAGGCCAGTGAAATGATGCACAAGATGTTATAAATGAAAATTTATCGATAAAAGTTGTAATTGTCTGCACTCCAACCAGTTAAGGGAATAGTTCTAATGTCATGAGATTGGTAATCTGTCTATGGTGAGGAAGAGTGTTGCCTCTGCAATCATTCTTCTTAGCCTATACTTCCTGTCTATCTGCGCACCTATTGCAATGGATGAGACTTCTGTAAATCAGACTACGGGGCGTTCACAGACCACATGGTCTGGAACAATTGTCCTGAATGATCATCACACAGTTCCAGTCACAGACGAATTGACGATAAACTCGTGTACCAATGTTACTATGGCAGGTGGTGTGAGAATCTATGTTGAAGGTAGAATCATAGTTGAGGGAACTGAAAATTGTCCGGTATATTTTGATTATTCAGGAAGCGGAGATCATCAAGGAATCCAATTCAACTCATCTTCTAATGGAAGAGGAAGCAAAATTGACAACGCTTCAATTATCCATTCTACCTATGGAATTACTATCTATGGGTCAGATCCATACATAGCTAATGTTACAATATTTGATCCTGATGATGTAGGGGTAGATCTGTTTAATTCAGCAACTCCAACAATACGAAATTTAGTAATTGACGAGGCGGGACAAGATTGGGTATTCCCTGCATATTGGAGATATGGAATAGGTCTGTCTATTGGTGCAGGCTCAGCGCCAAACATCGACGGTGTAACAATCAATGATGCAGTAACTAGGGGTCTGAACATGTGGGGTAATTCAGGTGGACTTCTTCGCAACCTTTCAGTTTCAAATGTTAGTGGTGCAACCCTAGCTCAAGCAGCTGGAATTTGGGTTGAGGACAGCGTTCCTCTTATTGAGACAGCAGATGTAGACAAATCAGATCATGGTGTTATAATTAGACACATGACAGATGGGTCACTTACAAGAGCGGTTATTCGAGACTTAGAGATTAGTAATTCGATGTATAGAGCAATAATTCTTGACAAGGATGACAGAACAAACTACACGAACTATCAGAGTGCAATAATAGAAGGATTAAGCATAGTAGGCACCGGAGGAGATGGGGCAAAAACACCAGGGCTAGCAACTGCCACTATCGAAATAAATGCTACCGGTGCATGGATTGAGGATGCATATTTAGATGACAACGACGCAGTAGGTGTGCAATTATATTTCGTAGATTCTTCAACAGAATTCAATAATCTAACAATCAATAATACCGGAGGAGAAGGAACAGGAGCAAATGCTGCCGGCGTGTCTGTTCGCTCGTCATATTTTGCAGCTAGTTTCAATAATCTAGAGATATCTAACTCTACAGGTCCAGGAGTTTATGCAAGAAACGGCGGAGCAGTTCAAGGAAATAATTGGCATTTGCATAATAACGGGATGGAAGGCTTTTATCTAGAGAGTGCAGCAACTATAGTCGACAACTTGGTCGTAAATGACAACGGCGACTCTGGTGTTCACATTGACGATGCGAGATATGTATACCTATCAAACGTAACTTCACAATCAAATCAGGATGCTGGTTTAGAATTCAACCGAGCTAACGATATAGAGTCAGGTTCAGGTGATGTTTCATGCCTACATTGTACTTCAACAAACGATGCAAGGGGAGTCGTACTCATAGACTCAGTCGATATTTACCTTCGCAACTTACAGGTAAATGACCCAGTGACTGGACCAGCGATTTCAATAGATAATAGTGGTCTTAATGTTGGTGTTCAGGGAGGTTTGTTCCATCTGCATAACGTTAAAACCTCGGTTAATACAACAGGACCAGCCATATCAGCAACAGGTGCTGAAGGAGTAATTAACGGCTTGGATATGTACGGCACTCACTCAGGTCTAACATGGGATGCAGATCATAATGTAGAGCGACAGAGCATTCTCTCAAATGCAAACTTGACAGGGTCTGGATGCCTTAATTTAACAAATCATGACCAATTATCAGGAGAAAATAACATAATCAAGTTAGGATGCACTGGCGAACTTTATTTCGAAAATGTCGAACTCAATTGGTCTACATTTAGTGATGATGGAAACCACATTATGAATGTCGACTCAGATTCACATCTCCATTTCAATCAACCAGCTAACCTAAACTATACAATAGCAAATATAGATGGAAATGGGTGGATTGAGGAAGCATGGGAGATTCAAGTCTGGGTTATCAATAACAACTCAAATGGTGTTCCTTCTGCAAGCGTAAATCTCGGTTTTGACCAATTAGAAACAACAATTTCTAATTCAACTAATGACATAGGTTGGATTACATTCTCAGATTTGCGAGGTAAGAAATTTTTCAGCAGTGGTGAAACACCTCACACAAATGTAACAATCTCATGCACATATGATGCAGTCACCAATTCGAGTAACATCATGCTTGATGAAAATAAAATTGTGTGGTGCCACCTTCCACTACAAAATCAGCCTCCATTCATCATCTGGGATTCACCAGCAGATCAAATGGTATATCCCTCTCAATCTGAAGTCCATTTTAACGCATCTCGAAGCTGGGATTTAGATTCAGACTTGCTCACATTTACATGGATTTCCTCCATAGACGGTAAGTTAAGTGAAGGTTATGAAAACCACAATATTGCCTTCACCGCAAATTCACAAAACACAAATCATTCTGTATCGCTGAGCGACGGAATACATACTATTAGTTTGGAGGTTTGCGACCCAACCTCTTGTATTACCCAACAGCGTGTAATCGAATTGGCGAACCTTCCGCCATCAATCGTGGTTGAATTAGATCCACCTCTTTCCCCGTGGAGTGAATTGATTACACCAATTACTAAACCAGTTTCTTTCTCGCTCAATGGAACATTTGATCCTGAAGGTGACGAACTGACATGCTCCTGGAGTTGGCCTGGTAATGTTCAGGAAATTTCTACTTGTGAAAATGCCAGCGGCATAATTTCATTTGCCAATATGTCACTGACAATGTTCGACCTAACTTTATCTGTTAGCGATGGTGTAAATCAACCTGAAGAGTGGGTAACCTCTGTGGAGTTATTTAACGAAATGCCAAGTTCTTCATTTGAAGTATATCGGACAGGAAATCTCTCTGAGAATTTGGTTAACTTAGTCAGTACATCAATAGATCCCGAAGGGGATGACATTTCTTACACCTGGGAAAGTTCGCTTGATGGTATAATTTCCAATGAAAGTAACTGGGAAGGTTACCTCAGTAGAGGAAATCATGTGATAACACTAAGTGTAAATGATGGAAGAATGGAACACCTAAATTCTTCGAGTCAAAATTCAACAATTCTTGTGGTAGAAAATAGCCCACCAAGAACGGTCATTAGTAGTCCCCTGAACAATGAAACCTATCCTTCAAATTACAAATTTGAGTTTAATTCCTCAGGCTCTGGTGATTGGGATAGTGCTTGTCTTACCTTCCCTCTGGAAATTGAGTGGCACTGCTCAAGTAAAGAACCGGCTTCAGGATCGGAATATTTGATTTACAGATGGGAATCAGATAAGGACGGATTGCTTCAGGAAAATGGTTCAGATTGGCTGATATTTGATGGTTATCTAAGCAGTGGAATTCACAATATAACCCTTACATTGAGCGATGGAATTAATCAACCAACTCAAACATCTGTCCTAATCGAAGTTGTCCCTTCAGCTCCAAAATTAGAAGTTACAAGTCCCAACTTTTCTAAAGGTTACAACTCGAGTGATGATATCATTATCGATGTTAGGAATAGTATGGATTTTGATGGCAACAATTTCACAATAAGTTTGGAAAGTAGCATAGATGGCGATTTGCTAACCCAAGAAAACCCAAATGAAATTCACACAGTGAGTCTCTCAGCTGGAGAACATAACCTATTCTTTACGACAATAGATGATACCGGTCTGAACAATACTGAGGTATTCTCTCTAATCATAGTTGAATCTGATCCTGAAGTAATGATATTTTCTCCACAAAACAATGCATTTTTCGAGCCAGGAAGAGAGATTACTCTTGATTCGAGTGGGACATCTGATGCGGATAATGACATCGTTAAGCGAGAATGGAGGCACTATATCAGCGGAGAACTATTCCCAAATATTCTTTCAAATAATGAAGTATATTCAACTAAATTATCCCCGGGAACTCATCACATTTCTTTATTCGTCGAAGATAGGAGGGGAGGTTTTGACGAACAACACGTAAACATTACAGTAGGTTCATCAAATCCAGATTTATCAAACCTTACGACCAATCCAAGAATTTTGAATGTAGGAGAACTTAACTTAATTCAGGTTAGCGTAGAACTAGATGACCCTGATGAAACAACTTCTCACATTAATGCGACATTGACAAAGAACCAACAGGTTTGGGAATTCAACCTTACTGATGACGATGGAGACGGAGTATGGACTGGAGAGGTTGAGATAATCCCCTCACAGAGTGGCAAAGCGCAATTACGTGTAACTGCTTATGACGGGCTCAACATTGATTATATGAGTATTGATGTAGAATTTGTTAAAGAAGAGACAGACAACTCATCTATGTATTTTGCAGTTGGAGTAATTGGTGGTTTTGTGGTAATTTCCGGCCTAGTGATTTTGTTGGTTATGCGTAGAAGAAGAAGATTGGCTGATTTAGATTTGATAGATTCTTGGGGCGTGTTTGGGGAAGATAATTCAGAATCATTTGATGAGAATTCAAATTAAGAAAAAACTGCATTAAATTCCAGCACTACCATCCATTTCCAAGTAAGATCTGTGTCCCTGACCAGGAGGGTTTGTAATAGACTTGATTTGGGCTTGGGCTCTATTATTTGTTTTCGGCCCGATTGTGCTTGGATTAGTCTCAAGAACTCGGGTTGAAAAGCCCCAATTGTTGTGATTATTTCTGCTCTGGAATATCGCCATTCAGGGAATCAGGGTTATCATCTAAAGGACCCCATTCTGTGCGTGTTCGATTTAGTCCAAACCTCTTAGCCCAAATGAATTTGAGATTTTTCCAACCATCTCCCCAAGTATGGATTTCTGCTTCACCAACCCTTGGTCGGTATGGAACTGAAATTTCAATGGCCTTTTTCTTGCCTAAAACCCTTCGAGCAAGTATCTTCATTTCTTCCGATAATGGCATACCATCGTTTGTAGGCCTCATTTTTTCGTTTTCAAAAATTGATTTTCTAAAAACCCACATTCCAGATTGGGAATCCTTAATGCCGTATCCAAAGGCTAGTCTAGCATTGAAGGACAACATCCAATTTCCGAAACCGTGTAAGCCAGACATTGAACCTTCTTCGGCGAGTGTTAACCTATCACATGTTATGAAATCCAATTCTTCTTCAACCAGTTTTCGAACAAGGTCTGGGACAACCTCTGCTGGATATGTGCAATCTGCATCCATTGTTACAATGATGTCCCCTTTGGCTACAACAAATCCTGTCCTGTATGCTCTACCATACCCTTTTCTTGGTTCGAGATGAACTCTAACTCCTTTCTCTAAAGCGATTTCACGGGTTCTGTCAGTGGAGTTTCCATCGACAATCATGATCTCTAATTCATCACACCAGTCACGAGGAATTGAGTCCACAGTTGGACCTAACGCTTCTTCCTCATTTCTGGTTGGGAGAATTACAGTGACAGATATTGGCAATTTGTCCGCCATGTCCTTTCGATTCAAGAATCGGTTTTGAAGGCACCTATCCATTGGATTATTTATTGTATCACGAGGTGGGAGGCCCGTTCAACATGCATATTGCGATAGTGTCAGGCGAATATCCTCCAAGATGGGGAGGTATCGGTTCAGTGGTATTTCACCTCGCCGGGCATCTTGTAGACTTAGGTCATGAAGTGACAATAATAACTCGCTCACATACATCTAATGTCCCTTCACAAGAGGGTGTAGATGTCATATCTGTAAAGTGGGCAAAATTACCGATGGCATTTACCAGGTCATATGGAAAACATGCTTTACGTGCTTTGTATAATCTGCATAAGAGAAAACCAATTGACATCATCAACGCCCACTTACCTTTGGTATCCTGGAAAGGGAAGGAATTTTCTAACCTTGAGAAGAGAATAGCACCTGTTGTCTCCTGCCTTCATGGTTCATGGTTAGGTGAAAAAGAAGGTGTAAAGAGGGCAGCGGCTGCAGGGGAATCTGCAACTTGGCGCAACCCCAACGACTTGGCGATTCTAATGACTGCGAAGTATTACTCAAGATATGAAAGAGCAGGAATACTCAACTCCAGTATTTGTGTTGCAAACTCTCAATCTACTCTTGGGGAGTTTATGCGATGGTATAATCCGAAAGATAATTTTGATTGTGAGGTAGTTTTGTGGGGCTGTGATCACAAGGTGTTTAGACCTCCGAACAATGACAATGAGGCGGAACAATTAGAACACGAGAGGATTAGAACAGAGTATGGCTGTGGTGATGAGAATGCGCTTTCATATTCCTTTGACACCAAGACTCCAATGTTACTTGCCGTCGGCCGATTAGTAGCTCGTAAAGGGTATATGACACTCCTAAGGGGAATGCCAGAAATCTTGAATAAAAACCCCGATGCAAAATTAGTCATAGTTGGTAGAGGACATATGAAGAAAAGTTTACTCAAGGAGTCATCAAAACTAGGTATCTCAGATTCAGTTTTCATCAAGAGTAGCCTCTCTTTTTCCGAATTAGCTCAACACTTTCGTTCCGCAGATTTGGTAATTTACCCATCATACTACGAAGGTCAGGGATTAATCCCGCTCGAATCCTTAGCTAGTGGCACCCCAGTGGCAACTGTCGACCAAGAACCTCTAACAGAAATGATTGATGAATCAGTTGGCGGACTATTTCCACGAGGTAACCCACAAGAACTTGCGAGGCGTGTAAACCAGATGCTGTCCAGTGAAAAAACACCAGAAAAAGCAGTTCTTGGTAGAGAGAGAGTTTTGTCAAAGTTCACCTACGAACATAATGCAGCAGACTACGAACGAATATTCAATAGAGCGATTATGAAGAAACAGAGTTGAATTTTTCAATCGAATTAGATTATCCCGGAGGAATTAAACCGGCGTTGTGTTCATAATCAAAAGCCTGCATGGGTATTCATGCGGGCACAGGCACCACTGGTGTTATTCATCGCCGTCGCATTGTTATCATTCATTCCAATAGTAGAAGCAGATGATGATACATCAACTGCAAATGTCCTAACAAATGGCGTTTCGTCTAACGGTTATGTTTGTTATGATGATGGCTGCTCACCAACAGATCAAGTAGACTGGTGGAAGGTTTATGCTTACAGTGGAGACATTGTTGAGGTCAGTTTCTCAGCTACGATGGTCAATCCTTCTCTGTTGTGTGTATGGGGAGATGGCTGGGAAGGCGATTATTCAATTCATGATTCTAATGGAGGAGAAATAGCATCTCTTTCATTGAATGATGATAACCCAACCGGTACACTAAGCAAGACTATGCCTACTGGAGAGTGGGTTTACATAAAAGTCAAAGGAAAGGATAGTTGGTGTAACGACGGATTTGATTATACACTCACACCTTCAATCAATCAAGACAACAGAGATACTGATGAGGATGGATTTATCGATACTGAAGACGATTGTGATTTAACTCCGGGGACCTCGACAAATGACAGAAACGGATGTGTAGATACAGATTCTGATGGCTGGTCAGACCCTGACGAGGGTTGGGGACCAAACAATGGGGCCGACGCCTTTGCTTCAGAACCGACTCAATGGCTAGATTCTGATAATGACGGGTTCGGAGACAATATCGATGGCTTCGAACCTGATCATTGTCCTTATCGTAGAGGATACTCAACTTCGGATAGGTTTGGGTGTTTAGATTCAGATGGGGATAGTTGGTCAGATGCGGATCCTGGTGGTCTGGATGGAGTAACACCATGGTTTGCTCATCCCAATGGCACAGCAGATGCTTTCCCATTTGTCGCTAGCCAATGGAATGATACTGATTCAGATGGCTTTGGTGATAACTGGGCAGACGGTAGTTGGAACGATACAAGAATGAACTGGTCAATAGGTCAGTGGTATTCGAATGCAACCCAACCTGATGCTTGTCCTTTCATAACGGGTCATTCTGTTGAAGATAGATTCGGATGCCCTGATGCAGACAATGATGGATGGTCTGATCCCGATTTGAACTGGACATCAAAAGAAGGCGCTGACGCATTCCCTGATAATCCAACACAGTGGTCTGACAGAGATAGGGACGGCTGGGGAGATAACCAATCTGAGGGAGCCTTACAAGTGGATGATTTCCCCGATAATCCCTCGCAGTGGCTTGATACGGATGAAGATGGTTGGGGAGACAATCAATCATATGGGGCAACTCAGGTAGACGATTTCCCCTTTATTCCAAGCCAGTATAGAGATACTGATGGAGATGGCTACGGGGATAATTTGAATGGATTTGAGGGAGATGTGTGCCCTTTGAGTACTATTGAGCAAGTCGAGAGTGGGTGGATAAGTTGGGCAGACAGATTTGGATGTCTTGATTCAGATTCAGATGGATATTCTAACTCAGATGATTGGTGGACTGCACACCCTGATGGGTTTGCTGATGCATTCCCGGATGACGAAAGCCAGTGGCATGACACAGATGACGATGGTTATGGAGATAATCTCGAATATTTCGACGGGGAAACTTGGAGAGAGGCTTGGAGAGGTGATGGTTGCGTTGCAACTGAAGGCAACTCAGGAATGGATCGATGGGGTTGCCCCGACTCAGATGGAGACGGATGGTCAGATCCTACAACACATTGGTTAGCAAGTCCAGGGGGAACTGCTGATGCCTGGCCTCTTGATGAGACGCAATGGCATGATATTGATGGTGACGGTAGAGGAGACAATCCAAGAGGAACCACAGCAGATGTTTGTCCTAATACTCCGGGGACATCGGTAGGGCCAACATTGGGTGGGGACCGTTGGGGTTGCCATGATACAGATGGTGATGGTTGGTCCGACCAAGGTGACAAATTCCCACACGAACCAACTCAATGGAGGGATCTTGATGGAGATGGGTTTGGAGATAATCCTAATGGACATGAGGGCGATGCTTGCCCCAACGAGAGAGGGCAGTCGTTCTTTGATAGGTTGGGGTGCCGAGATACTGATGGGGATGGATGGTCAGATCCCAGCCAAAGTTGGCTAGCATCACCATGGGGCGAAGCTGACGCCTTCCCAACTGACAAGTTACAGTGGCAAGATAGTGATGAGGATGGTTTTGGAGATGTATCAATGGGTGCAAGAAGAGATGACTGCCCCAACATAGCAGGGACCTCAACAAAGGATGTTCAAGGCTGCATTGACTCCGATGGAGATGGATGGTCTGATGAATATGGAGAGTGGAATGCAGCAATATCTGTAATGGGAGAAAATCCGGCTTCAAGTTGGTTATCATATCTCACAGTTGGTGTAGTTATTTTACTATCATCTTTCTTTGCTATGATCGTTCGCTCTAGGAAGTCTGCATCTTCTTTAATGAAAGACATAGTACCCATAGAGGAGGCTGGAAACGATGCGTGAGTGGTTTGTTTTGATGCTATTAATATCAATCCCTCTGGCAGGAAATGTTTCTGCTGATGATGAGTCAGATCCTCTATCTGACGCAGGTATCAACATAGTCGCTCTGCGCAATGACAGTCTTGACAAGAATCAGGATGGAGTGACTGATGCTATTCGAGTTGTAATCGTATTAAACTCAACAAGTGGTCAGGCCAATCTACGATTAAATTTGATTGGTGAGCACTCAGGATTTACAGTCTTCGAAGAAATGCTTATGTCTTTTGAAAACCAAGAAAATGCGTCCCTAACGTATGACTCTTGGGCAACAGGAGAACATGATTTGACTCTTGAAATAAGTGATGGCGAGGGGAGGCTTTTGAAATCAATCGATATAGGCCTTTTCGACCTTAGCCCATCATTAGCTATTCCACATGTTGACTTACAGTTGGTGGGCTCAGAAATTATGCAGACTGGCGATTCTTGCGAAATAAAGCGGAATTTTGTAGATGAGACTGGGCCAAGGTGGGGATATGCTGGCACACGGTCGATAACAGGAACCCCGTTTACAGTTTTAGATTCTGAAGATGTTTTAGATTGTAGCAACTGGCCTGCTGGCGTTTATGATGTTGAGGAGACCTATCAAAATGGCTTAGGACAAACCGCCATTGATACAATGCAACTTCTGATAGTAAACAGACCACCTCCATCATTTTCAATCGAGGTTACTGGTAGCGATGAGTTAGTAGGCAGCCCTTGCACAATCGAGCATGTAGCAGCAGCTTCAGAAAACCATCAAGATTTTGAAAAAAGTTGGGATATTACCCCTGCCATTGCTCCTATTGGGAATACGAGTAAAATAGACTGTTCTAACTGGGCTTCAGGAGTTTACAAAATTCTTCTAACCGTCACAAATGACGAAGAAATTAGAACAACCGACGGGGAAATGTTAATCCGAATTCCATCTGAAGATTCTAATATCCCTGACGATCAGCCGCCTGTTTTATCAAATGGGGAAGATACCGAGGCTTCAAAGTCTGGGATATGGGGAATATTGTTATTGTCATTTGTATGTGGGTTGGCTGTATTCTTGATTATGGTTCGAAGTCCTATTGATGACGAAATAGGATTAGCGCCTCTTTCTAGTCCAATAGAACCTGACGCAGAAGGATTACCAACCCACCTAGATGAATCAGGTATTTTATGGAGAAAACATGAAGATGAATCCCTCGATTGGTGGGATACTTCTACAATGAGCTGGAAGAGGTGGTAGTATAATTCGATCAATCGCATTCTGGACGATGGTAATTAGCGGAATTTCGCTTATATTCGTTCTAATTTCGATTGCTTGGCAGCGCTATGTGAAGATTAAGTCGCAACAACCAGCGCTGGATAGAGAATGGGTTGCAGATTGTGCAAAGCACGGTAAAGCATCATTCAAGGGAAGTAAAGTTACGCTAGAAAACGTCAGGGACTTTACTTGGAAAAATAAAAAAGAACACAATTCTAAATGGATAAAAACCAAAGTAGATATCGATGGAATAAGAGATATATGGTTTGTTGTTGACCATTTTCACAAATTGAAAGGTTTAGCTCACACCATGCTAACATTTGAATTTGAAGACGGTCAATTTATCACATTTTCATTTGAAACTAGGAGAGAAGTTGGTGAAAGATACCATCCTTGGGACGGTCTTTGGCGAGCTTATGAATTGTATTTACTTGTAGCCACAGAGAGTGATGCTCTGCACTTGAGGACTAACATCAGAAACCACAAAGTGCATTTATACAGAGTGCAAACTCCTCCCGGGAAAGATAAGGCTTTGTTCAATGCACTGTGTGATAGGCTGAATAATTTAGGGGAGACTCCAGAGTGGTATCACACGCTTGGGAAAGCATGTACGACCTCAATTGTTGAGCAAGTCAATCTGATAACACCAGGAAGAATCCCAAGAATGTGGAGAACTATATTGCCCGGATATTCCGCAAAAGCAGCATGGAAACTCAAATTGATCGAAGACTGGGGAGGATACGATTCCACAATCTCGGCATCAAGAATAGATGAGCGTGCTAGAAATTGGGATGGGAACGAGGAATATTCCATGTATGTCAGAGCGCATTTGCCTCCCAAATAAACAGCAGATCGCCACCTGTGTGTGAAATAGTGATTAACTCGTCAACAGATTGGTTTCCGATTCCTCTAGTTCCACTTGCCAAGTCTTCTTTTTCTAGTTCGTAAACGGTTCCGTTTAAACTGACCTCAGATACACTTCCAAATGCAAAAATTGCGCACTTTGTTCCTTTCTCTAGTTCTATTTCAAGACCTTCACTACCTACTCTACATGCTCTCCATTCGTCGAAATATAGAATTGCGTCGGATTTGGTTTCAAACAGTGAAGAAAATGCTCCCAACCTGTGATCTAACCGACCACCATCAATTCCTACAATAGCATCAACATCATATTTGATAAGTGCTTTTGCAAGGTCTGAATTTTCAGGATTTGTATCAGGCTCATGGGCATCCGCATTTTCTATCGAATCCATATCACCAACAACTATGTCCCAATTAGAAAATCTATCTGCCGCTCCATCAAGAGCTATGACGAAATCTGATTTTTCGATAAGGGTGTCCATTATATTTTCAGAAGGCCATACCCCGTTAGCGACAACTACTGTGAATTCGCTCATGTACTGGCGAAATCAAACAACACTTCAAGTCAACCGGAATGTGGAGTATAATCCGGCCCCCTATGGGGGCCGTTTAACCATTCTTTGGTAATAGTAATGTAGGGCGGGCTGTGTGATGTGCATTATGTCGGGAGGGAACAAGGTAATTCCAGTTGCCATTTTCACCCTCTTTTTAGTTCAAATTTTATCTCCAGTTATTGATTTCCCTACTGATGAGTTACCAGGAGATATTGCAAAAAAGTCTCAATCAATTGAATTCACAACCGGTTCAGGACATGACTTAGCAGGCGATGTGATATCAATAGATGGCAAAAATTGGACAGTGCGTGGAGATTCCAATCTAGACTACTGGGATTTTTCTTCAATAAGCGAGACTGTAACTGGGAATTTCGATTTGACTGTATCAACCTCCGGGATTATCTATGCTTGCTCAATCAAAAATTCTGAAATAAACTTCCATACCCAATTTTTGAATGGGTCATTTGAAACTCTGTTGGTCGAAGACTTGGGTAGTAAATCGACAAATGATTGCACAATCGACATCTCAAGTGAAAACCGAATTCAGATCGCATATGATGTCTCAAGTGGTCAAAATGATAGCGAAGGGGCAGATATCAGGCTGGCCCGATTAGCGGAAGTTAATGCGGTTTATCTTGAGAGAACTTGGCATATCAGAACCATTGCAGAAGATATCTACTCTGAGGCTATGACTCTCAGATTCGATTCTGAGTCCAAATCTCACATTTTCTTCAAAGATAGCATTTCGAGTTCCCTTCGTCATCTTTCATTCAACAAAGCCTATTGGAATCAAACCGTATTGGACTCTGGACCTATAGGCTCTCAACTTGAGGTCGAGATAGATTCCAATGATATGGTGCATGTTGTATATACAAAATTAGCAGATACAAATCAAACAAATTCAGATGTGGAATTGAATCTTCTGAGATTTAATGCCACAGAAGAGATGCGTCAGATTTTAGCCAGAGGTCCTTCAATAACAGAAACAATTGGGATGGACTTAGACTCAAATAATATCGAACAAATAGCATATTATCGAAGTGATGGACAGTTCAACACAATATCGCTACTGAGGAGTTTAGCTGGTAAGGATGCTGGTAGAATAGATCCAAATCCAAAATATGTAATCGACTACGATGAAGATTCACAAGAAGGTGAAGTCCATAGCGGTGATATCAATGGAGACCAATTTGATGATTTGATATACACAGATCCAGAAGGGAACGGTACCATATCGATTCACTATGGATCATCCGGTGGACCGTCAACACTAGCCGACAGAATTCTTGTTGGTCAAAATAGTCAATCAAACCTTGGGTCATCAATTGGAATAGGGGACTTCAACTGTGATGGCTATGATGATTTAGCGTCAAGCGAACCGGGACTCGCATCAAATGATTCGGGTTACATCTCAGTCAGGTTAGGAAGTTCTACCGGAATTAACGACGCAGTTTGGTGGGAGATGGAGGGCCATGAAAACGACAGTCTTGGATGGTCCCTAACATCGTTAGGGGATGTCGAGTCTGACGGGTGCGACGATTTGGCAGTGGTTGCTGACAAATTGATAGAAGACAATGTAACATCATCACTCATCAAAAACGGGCTTGTAGCAATATACAGTGGAAATTCCTCAGAAATGGTTCATCACGTTAACATCACTCAATCCGAGTGGGGAACAATGTTTGGAAGGCAGATAGCGAGTGGTGGAGACATAAATGGTGATGGTTTCCTAGACATGGTTGTTTCCAATACAGGAGATATCTCTAGTCCAACAGGATATTCGTCAGTTGAGTTCTTCCTTGGTAATGAAACGGGAATAAATCCCGTTCCTGTCAAAACACATGTAGTAACACAGCAAGGGAAATTATACGGTTTTGAAATGGCTTTTGCGGGTGATGTTCACAATGATGGCTTTGATGATGTTCTAATCTGTGAGCTATATGCCAATACTCCTCAGTTGAATATGGGTAAGGTACATCTTTGGTCTGGATCATCCACAGGACCGGTAAATAACTGGACTACAACTGGATCTAATGCTAATGACTTATTGGGTTACACAATATCACCTGCAGGCGATATCAACGAGGACGGATTTGATGACTTTTTGATGATGAAACCATCTGCTGCCAAGTCTGGAACTATTATTCTCTACCTAGGTGGGCATAATGGACCTAGATCTGACACCCAAATTTTCGCACAGGGAGCAATTGCCGAGAATGTCGGTTTGAATATTCTTGCAGGAATGGACCTAGATGGGGACGGTATGGGAGAACTTCTCTATTCTTCAAGGGACTTATCTCAGGGAGATAATTTCGTTCCTATGTTTACAATCATGACAGAAAGAGATTGGGAGTTCATCGATTTTGGATTTTCAGATTCTGTTATTGATTTGGACCTCAAGACCCCACTAAGGGGTAGCCCGTCGCTGATGGTTCTATCCTCCTTTGGTAGCCACAACCACCTATATTTGTTAGAGAACACACAAGATGGTACCTCCTCAGCAGGACGCTGGGACCATCGATTACTTCACTCCGATATTGAAAGCGCACAATTAGGCATTTCTAACTCAGGTAAACCAACAATACTTGCTTTGAATAATAATTTAGAAAATAATATCTTGAGCATAACAGCAAATGGTAACACAGGTCTCGATTTGCTACTAGACTCGGGCACAGGACTTGGAAAGATGATGGGGTCCACTCTTGATTCACAAGGCAAGCAACGAATAGGGCACACCTCTCCATCCTATTCTACTATCTTTTACACAGAAGAAGGTGAATATGGATATTCAACATCACTGGTNAGGNCNTCAATAGATTTGGTCTATCCAGTAAACATTCATGTTGATTCAGATGACAAAACTAGAATGGTATACGTTGATGATGATGATTACATGGTGACTTTAGCGACATTGAACAATACGTGGACTGAGACTAGTATCCTGAACACAACTCAGGGTAGTGACTTTGACTCCGCATGGACTTCCGAAGACAAGTTAGTTTTCGCACAGATAGCACTATCAAACAATACATCATACCTTCAAGTGGTNGAATATCACAACTCTACACACACAGTATCAGACATATTACCTGCGAATCAAACAGCTTCGTTTGAAATAGAACAATCAGGTAGTAAGCTTATACTTTCGATTTTAGATGGAGAATATCTCAGGATTTTCGAGAGCAATACCACAGATCAAAACTGGACTAAGACTCATGAAAGGTGGATGTTAAATCAGAGTTTCAACCAGAACAACACCCTATTAATGAAAGGAGATCAGCTNGCTTTTGATTCAAATAACTCAGATCAAGGATTCCTATCNCAAGATTCTCAAGGTCAGTGGGTGTTTCAGTCTACAAATATTCCTGATTCCAATTCTGATATTGACATGGTAATAACAAATGACAGGTGGCACATAACCTCGACATCAGGTGAATTTGGTTACGATTATCTAGTGTGGACAACAGGAAAATTCTCCCAACCGGGTATGGACATCTCTACAGCTCTTCCAGCAATTGAGACTGACCAAATGGTTGCGTTAGAACACTACAATGATAGTTTGATGATGACTTATTCTCTCTCATCGAACAACAATTTCCATGCCATGCGACTTGTAAGTGACATAGATAGAGATTTGATACCTGATTCACATGATGAATTACCGTTGATTGGAAATCAATGGTATGACCAGGACTCAGATGGATTTGGAGACAACCCAAATGGCCCAATGGCAGATGCATGTCAAACCACATCAGGGTTCTCAATTTACGATGTGTTCGGTTGCTCAGATTATGACGGCGATGGATGGTCAGATNCAGGCGATGACTGTGTCAATGATGATGGNATGTCTTGGTGGGGAGAGAAAGGNTGTGATGATTACGACCAAGATGGCTGGACAGATGATGGCATACTTGGTGATAGATATCCAACAAATTGGAAGCAAGCTCTAGATACAGATCGAGATTCGTATGGAGATAATCACGGACCGGATTGTTGTAACGTTACAGTGCTAGGAGTAACTGAGGTTAGCGTTCCAGACCTTTTCCCATACAACCGAATGCAGTGGGAGGACAATGATAATGACGGTTATGGAGATAACGAATCAGACACAGAATCTGGTGACAAATGCTGGTGGATTCAAGGATTCTCGTGGAGAGATAGGCTAGGTTGCGTTGATTCAGATGGTGACGGAGCTTCAGACCCCTCGGACTTTGGGACATTCAGAGAATGGAATGTTGAGGATGGAGCNGATAAGTGGCCAGATGACGGAACTCAGTGGGCAGATACAGACGGAGACGGATATGGGGACAACTCCTCTGATGATGCCACACTTCCGGACAAATTCCCGCTAAATCCTGCTGCTGCGAACGATACTGACGGTGATGGATATCCAAATAATTGGACATCAATGGACAACGAAACAAACAGAAATGGNTTAGTCTTAGATAATTGCCCAGATATTGCGGGTAACTCTACCTCATCNACNAACCAGAATGGGTCAATAGTTCCTTACTATGGCTGTGTTGATACTGACGGTGACGGTAGAGAGGATTCAGCAGACGCCTTCCCAGATGATAGCACGCAGACAGCTGATAGCGATGGGGATGGCTGGGGAGATAATCAAAATGGACTAAATCCCGACGCATGTCCTTACGACTTTGGAGTTATCAACGGAACAAAACCAGATGGCAGCGTAGGTGTTGGATGTCCAATTGAGTCTGATGCTGAGGATTCAGACTCAGATGGCATATCGGATGACCTAGACACTTGCCCCAATACACAACTGGGACAGGTAGTCGACAGCAACGGCTGTTCAGATTATCAAAAAGATGATGATCAAGACGGGGTATCAAACGCAGAAGACTTGTGTGTAGCTACTCCATATCAAGAGCCTGTTGACTCTAATGGTTGTTCAGACAGTCAAAAAGAATCAGATACAGACGGTGATGGGGTAAATGATCCGTATGATCTGTGTCCATCTTCTAATCCTGATTTATCAGTAGATGATGATGGCTGTAATTTATCACAAAAAGACACAGATGATGATGGTGTAAATGACTTAATTGATGAATGTCCTGACACAGCACCTAGTGTTCCAGTTCTTCCTAATGGTTGCATAGATGATAGCGCTCTGGAAGAAGACATTGATGGCGATGGATACAAGGGTCAATACTCATATGACTCTGAAACTGAAACTCACACGGGCGATGCATTCCCAACAGATTCAACACAATGGCATGATTTGGACGGAGATGGATATGGCGATAACCCTGAAGGAACCTTGCCCGATAGTTGTCCAACTGAATTTGGTAACTCTACTGAAAACTCTAGATACGGTTGTTTAGATACAGATGGTGATGGTTTCCATGATGGACTTGGAGATGACAAATTCCCAGAAGATTCGACTCAATGGGAAGACAAGGATCTAGATACATGGGGAGATAATCAAGAAGGTAATAATCCAGATTTATGCCCTGATACCGAAATTGTCCCCAGATACATAGAGGAAGCTAGATTGAATAACGGTTGTGCAAAATACCAACTAGATGATGATGACGATGGAATTAACAACGAAATTGACGCCTGTCCAGAAACGTCGTCAGGTGTTGACGTCTATGATAATGGCTGTGAGATAGTAGTGCAGACAATAAGCGAATCTGGGGATGACGAAATATTAGGCATGGATCCTCTAGTATTCATAGCCGCAGCTGGAGGAGGAGGGTTAGTTCTAATTTTACTGATAGTATTCATAATCGTCAAGATAAGAAACAGAGATGATTTCGACTTCGATGATGATGAAGACTACTACGACGATGACGATGATGAGGATGACTTCATGTCTAGAGTTCTAGGCAGGACATCACCCAGTTCTAGACCGCCAAGGCAAGCACCACCTTCGACAAATCCAGCAATGCGTGGGCCAACAAGAGGTCCTTCAAGAGGTCCTGGCCCATCCAGAGGCCCACCATCCGGTCAAACAGGTCCATCTAGACCACCGGTTGACAGATTCAAAGGACCGGACCCTAGAGGTCCTTCAAGAGGTCCAACACAGGGGCGGAAAGTTGCAAAGAAGAAAATTGTCGGTTCAAAAGACAACTCCTCACTACCAGATATAGATCCTGACTTATTTAGTGATGAAGAATTACATGACAGAAAGGCCGCAGTGGACTGGACGAAAGGAGCACTACGTGACGGAGAAAGCGAGAGGTCGATTCTAATGCAGTTACAAACTACTGGATGGTCGGCTCCCCAATCAAGGGCAATAATAGAATTATCAAAACAATAATTAGAATAATAGTTGTAAAAGGTGAAGGAATATGGTCGACGATGTTGCTGACGTATCAATGCCAGAAGGTATTGAGGTTGATGATGCAGCAGCCTATTTTGGCGTATTTGAATCCTCGGATGCGCTTCATCAAATGATGCAGATGGCTAGAGAAGATGCTTTTGAAAAATTCTTTTCATTGTTAGCAGATTTAGTTCTCAAGCCGGGGGACTTCGACTTTGAACTTGCAAGTCAAAGGCTCAATTGTGCGGGAGGCGAGATTTATTTCTTGGTCGCAGGCCACCTCGGAATCATGACCCTTCCAGAACAGTTATCGCTTGCTATTAGTGAAAAACAGTTCTCTGAGGAAGATACCGTATTGTTGAACGAAATTGCAGATCCAATGAAGTTGCTAAAGTTATTTGCCATTGCCCATTTAACTGGTGGCAAAGGCGAATCCACGAAATATCTCAAAGGCGTTGAGTCCTTGATGGCTAATCCGGCGGCAAATAAGGAAGGTTTGACGTCCCTTGCTTTAGAATTAAGAGCAGCATTTGATGTTTCAGGTCACGTCACTCCAATCTCGAGTCTTGCGAGCAGTAGTGCTACCGCTGCTGAAGTAGAAGCATCTTACTCTACACCAGAGATTACTAAGCAAGAATCCGAACCCGAATCAGTATCTCCTGTGGCACTGCCTGAAATGGAAAACACAACCATATCTCCACAAAAAGCAGAGGATGAGCTAATTCAAGCAGAAACAGTGCCGTTGCCGGTTGATAATACAAAGACGGAGCCGCTAAATGTTCCAGTACCACTTCCTCCTGCCGATGCGGAAAGAGTGGAAATTGATGATAGGAAAGAATCAGAAAAAGCAGATGACGCTTTTTCAGGCGCTTTTGCTGCTATGGTCCAAGAATCAGAGAAGTCAGAAAAACCAACGCTAGAGGTAAGTGATACTGAGGAAATGTCTAGGACGGATGAGGTCATTGAATCAGATGCTCAAAACATCTCTGATAGAAATCTCCAACATACAGAGGATGAACTGGCAGAGTCCTTTGCAGCAGCTGACACTAATGATAGTGGTGGGCTGTCGGTTAGTGAAATTGTTGAAGCCACTGGAATGGGTGAGGAAGAAGCTGAAAAATTGCATGCAGAAGCCGATTTAGATGGAGACGGGGAAGTTACTCTTGAAGAATTAAAGACAAAGCCCGAAGTGATTCAGAAAATGGCTTTACCGAAGCCGGTAAAACCGATTAGAGCCGGGATTCAAAATCCACAACCACAAGTTCAGCAACAACAGCAACAACAGCAACAGGCTTGGCAGCAGCAACAGCTGCAACAACAGCAACAACAGCAACAGGCTTGGCAGCAGCAACAGCTGCAACAACAGCAACAACAGCAACAGGCTTGGCAGCAGCAACAGAACTGGAA
>PAOW01000002.1 GCA_002710015.1 Methanobacteriota archaeon
TTCAATGAAGAGTGGGCAATACGTAAAGGTCAATTTGGAGCCAGTGAAGCATATCAGGAAATTGAATTTACTTTGGATGAGCAAAAAATTAGATTAAATCCACAGCCGTTTGAATTAAAAGAAATAGAAAATATAAACAACATTGATTTACGCATAACTATTCCTGAAAAAGATGTATTCTTAAAAAGTGCAAACTACAATGGAAGTCCTTTTCCAGAGAAATTTATAGATAGTTCTGTGCTACAAAGTGGTGGATACGTGGATGCACAAGATGTGGATCACTCTGTGTTCAGTTATGAAGATATTTCAACGATTGATGCAAACAATATATTTGCTAACCAATACATATGGGCAGGTTACAACAATAGATTGTGGAACGTTTACAAAGTTTTAAACAGTGGAGCAACTAGCACATCTATTACAAAAGCAGACAACATAACTTTACAATTAGACAACAGCATCACAGCAACAGCAGGTGAATATGTTGTATTGGTATTTGCTGATACAAAATACACATTGAAAGTTATAAGCAATGTAGGAACCACTCTTGTTGTAGCACTAAATGAAAGTGTTAAAGATAATGAAAATGCACAAATTTTAACACTTGTAGAATCAAGACTTGAAACAGCAGATCAAATTAATGATGTAATTTACAATAGAGGTCTTGTAGAAGATGACAAGTTTTGGATCGACAGCAGTGATAACGACCGTTGGGCAGTGGTAAAAAATAATGCTGTGTACAAGTCACATCAACAGATCAGCAACACAAAAGAAACAAACACAAACTTTGGAAAAGCAATTTCAGCCAATGGTAAAAATACTTTACTTGCCATTTCAGCCACAGGCGAAGAAGAAGGTAAAGTTTATGTGTATGAAAGAGGCACTGAAAACGGACAATACACTTTACTACAAATAATTGAATCACCAACTGAAAATGTTTTTGCTTCTAATTCACAAGTTTTTGATACAGGAGTTCAATATGGAGACAATCTTGCTTTGAGTGATGATGGACTACATTTAATTGTAGGTGTGCCTAATGCAACAAATATTAGAAGTAATTTCAAAGGCACTTATAATACAAGTAGTGATTACAATGTAAATGAAATCGTAGAATACAAAGAGCAATTATGGAAATCGTTGAATAAAATTTTCAGTCAAGATGATTCTGTAGATTTCACAAGTTTTGACAGTCATGCTTTTGCTTTTGATAACACATATGATGCAGATATTAGTGAATATGAAAATATTACAAATCTTGTAATAGGTGATCATATATTTTCTAATGTTACAACAGATCATATGTTAATTAGAGCAAACACTGAACAATTTAATGGTACAGCAGTTGGTGACAAACTCCAACTTAAATGGAATCAATACACTTCAATATATCCTGCAGGTAGACAACCTTTCAACGGCGCATATGCACAATCAAATATTGACAGTGCTTTTTTAACTGGTGAACATCCAATTGTACACAAAGTAGAAAAAATTATTGTGATCAATGAAACTATTAATGATCCCTCAGTACAAGATTTAATTTACACAGGAAGCGGTAATGCCAAAGTTGTATATTCTAGAAAAGTAGGAACAAAAACTTTACTGTATGTAAATGAGTTGCGTGGTGCTTTTGCCGACACAGGTGAATTGTTTACAGGAGTCGATCTGCCTGTTGGAAGTTATTATCTAGCATTTACTGACGAAAATGAATACAATATAGGTTGGTGGGCAATAGCAGTTCCATTCAACGTGAGCCCAACGCCAACAAGTTATCCTACAGATGCAGATGTTCAAAATGCAACTGCTTTTGATGTGAATCCAGCGTTGGTCATTAAAGATATTATAAAAAATCAAACAAACAGAAGTGCTAATGTATTTGTAAACAGTTTAGATACTGTACAACAAAAAATCAGTACACAACCAAATCACCCAACTGAAGCAAGTGAAATTGGTGTGTTGTCTTACAAGCAAGAATTTGTTGTAACTGGCACAGGCGAGTCAACAGGATTCAAAACAAGCAAACTTTGGTATGTAAGAAGCACTGCTTCAATGATGTCAAGCAAAGTGCCTTATGATGGTGTAACAGAAACAATTAATAATACTGTTAATTTATGGATTAATACAATCAGAGATAATCAAGGAAATAGATATGATCCAGATGTACTAGGATTACCTTATGCAAAAACAAATAAAAAATTACAAATTAAAGACATATGGAATGGAAAAATTTTAATACAAGTACAACCAGACGTAAATGGTAATTTTTATGTTCCTGGTGTTGGCGACACAGTTTTAGATGACACAACTGCTAACACAGGTGAAGTTGCTTTTGTGAGAACTGTTGGATTTAATGAAATTGAACTGTTTATTAAAAACAAATCAGGTGCTTTTAGATTGGGAAGCCAACATAACGAAGCAGGTAACATAACAATTATCGGCTCACCAAACAGATTAATGGGTGCAATCTTAAAAACAGAATTTGAAAATCAATCAGCAGGTTCAATGTGTATATTTGAAGATGCAAATTTTTTAACGCCACCGGTACAAAATACTGTTGTATATGAATCCGTTGGAGAAGAATATTGGTTATGGAATGAAATTACAATCCAAGGTACATCAAGATTAGCGAACGTTCCTAGTAAAGTAAACAGAGATTGGGAACAAGTTTACAACATTCCATTAGGAGAAGGTTCTACAAGTGGCGGCACAAATGAAGGTGCATATGTAGTATACTCAAGAACTCCTGGATCACAATTTGTTTTACAAGGTGCATACACTGTACCAGAAACAAAAAGCAATTTAAGATTAGGTTCAAAAATTAATTTTGGTTTAATTAATGGACAATACTATGCTTTTATTTCTGCACAAGGTAACAACGAAGCAAGTAACTTTGGGTCAATCCATGTGTTAAAAAATAATAATGGCTCTTGGATATTGGCGAAAAATACAAATTACAAAGGTCCATTTGATGATAATGTTCCTTACTACACTGATGATATTGTGTACAGTGCAGGTTATTTTTATCAAGCACAATCCAATGTAGATGCTAATAGTTCATTGACTTCACAAGCATGGTCTCAACTTGACACTGGCGTAGACTACAGAAACGTAATACCAAATGCAGAACAACCTTTACATGACAGTAGTGTGTTGGTGCAACCTAACAATGATTCAACAATGGTACAAAATGGATTATTAAAATTTGCAAAAGCATCGGATGTTTCCAAGAACGGCTCTATAATTGCTACAAGTAATACATTTGACACAAATGAAACAAATGTTACAGTGTACAGATTGAAAGATGGACATTATGTTTATTCAGAAACACTTACAGCACCAGACGGAGAAACAACTTATGGTGAATCTGTGTCAGTAAGTGAAGACGGCACATTTATTGCAGTTGGAACTCCAGGACAAGATTTATCCAATGCCAATGCTGGAGTTGTTTATGTTTACAAGCAAATAAATGGAGCGTACACATTAAATCAAACGTTAAGAACACCTGAGGCAGGTGCAGAAGATTTATTTGGCTCAACATTAGAATTTGACGGTGGTACTTTAGTTGTGGCAACTTCAAAAGGCGTAGGTGCTGTACACATTTTCAACAATGTAGATGGAACTCTGTTATATGGTGAAAAATTTAGTTATTTTGCTGATAGCACTGTAGATACATTTGGTGATAACTTTATTGTAAGAAACAATCACATCACACTTGCTTTAACAGATTTACAATTACTAGGCACAGGAATTGGAACTGTTTTAGATTATAGGAGAGGTGAAACTAATGCTTGGAGAAAAATTAGGGCTCCGCATGACACAGTAAATTTAGAAAGAATTAAATCTGTTTTTGTTTACAACAAATCAACACAGAAAATTTACACTACACTAGATTATATTGATGCATTACAAGGAAAAATTGCCGGCATAGCAGAACAAGAAATATCATTTAAAACTCCTTTTGATCCTGCTGTTTACAATATAGGCACAGTTGGAAACAAAGATGAAACCAATCATTGGATGAGCCAACAAGTAGGTCGTATATGGTGGGATATTTCCAAAGCAAGTTACAAATATCCATATCAAAATGATTTAATCTATAACAACAACAATAGCAATATGTTGATCAATGGTGCTAGTATTGATGTGTATGAATGGACTGAAAGTATATACACTCCTAGTCAATACGATGCATTATCACAATCTTCAAATGGAAGTACGTTAGGAATAACAGGAACTTCTAAAGATGGTGACAATGCTTATGTGGCATACAACAGATATGATAGTGTTGCACAAAGTAAAATACCTGTTTACTATTTTTGGGTAAAAAATAAAAAAGATACGCCTGCTATAGAAGGCAGAAAAATTAGTGCAGAAAAAATTGCAAAAATAATAGAAAATCCTCAACAAGAGGGAATAAAATATATTCAGTTCTATGGTCCAGATAAATTTGGATTAGTCAATTGTAATGATATTCTTGATGGCACTAATTCTATTCTAAATATAAGATATTGGACTATTCCACAAACTGATATTAATATTCACACAGAATATCAAATTCTTACAGAGAACGATCCTAACAGTGTGCCTAATTATGATTTAGAATTAAGTTGGTTTAACAGTTTAGTAGGTAGAGACAAATTTGGAAACTACGTTCCTGACATAAACTTAAATGAAAAAATAAGATATGGTACAAGTATGCGTCCAATACAAGGATGGTTTAAAAATAGAATTGAAGCAATGAAACAGTATGTTGAAAGAGTCAACAGTGTGTTTGCACAAAATTTGATTGTAGATACTAAAGACATATCTCCATTGTTACAACTAGAGACTGCTCCTACATTGAACTCAAGATTAATTGACCAAGTTGTTGATAGTGTAGATGATTTGAACTTTATTGGAGTGGCAAATTTAAGACAAGCCAAATTATCATTAACAGTGGTTGATTCTAGCATTACTGCTGTAACAATAATAGACAAAGGTGCTGGATACAAAACAGTGCCTGAAGTAGAAATTATTGGCAAAGGATCAGGTGCTCTAATTGGTTTAACATTAAACAACAAGGGCGAAGTGGCATCAGCCACAGTGTTGAAGCAAGGTAAAGGATATACAACCACAACAACAGCAGAATTACGAAACTATTCAGTGCTTGTTACCAGTGATTCAACATTGGGCGGCAGATGGGCTGTATATGAGTACAACGGCTCTGTTTGGAACAAAACATTAACTCAATCAGTGAATGTTCAACTGTATTGGGAGTATGCAGATTGGTATGCAACAGGATACAATCAGTTCACAGCAATAGACTTCAGTGTGTTACAATCATACGAGTTACTAGGAATTGATTGTGAGATAGGTAACATCGTAAAAATACAAACAGTAGGATCCGGTGGTTGGTTGTTGTTGGAGAAAATTGCAAACAATGTCACTGATGATTACACACAAAACTTTAAAACAGTTGGTAAGCAAAATGGTACTATCCAACTTAAAAATAATTTGTATGACTTTAGTTCAACATTAGGTTATGAAAGTACAGGATATGACACTTTATATTATGACGCTATACCTACAAAAGAAACCAGAATAATTGTAGAAACAATTAAAGATAATTTGTTGATAGAAGATTTAAAAGTTGAATACAATAAATTGTTCTTCAGCAGTTTAAGATATGCATTGAGTGAAAACAAAATTACAGACTTTGCAATGAAAACTAGTTTTGTAAAAGCACAACACAATGTTGGTGAATTACAACAAAAAGTTTCTTTCAACAATGACAATCTTGCAAATTATGAAGATTACATCAAAGAAGTTAAGCCATACAAAACTAAAATTAGAGAGTATGTCAGCACTTATGATAAAACTGAACCTGCTGATATGCAAACTACGGATTTCGATCTTGCACCTAAATATGATTCAAACAAACAAATTAATCCTATTAGAGTAAAAGTTCAAGATAGTGCAATAGTTGGCGATGTTGACAACACATATCCAGATAAACATTGGTCAGACAATGTTGGATTTAAAGTAACTGAAATTACTGTTGCAGACGGTGGATCAGGATATGGAATAAATCCTGCTGTGACAATCACAGGTGGTGGCGGAACAGGAGCGACTGCAAAAGCAGTTGTCAGAGGCGGCGTAATAAAAAGAATAGAAGTATTAACTTCAGGTAATGGTTACTTGTCAAGTCCAACTGTCGCTGTGGCTAATTTCAATGCAGATGGTACAACGGCAAGACTGTATGCAGTATTAGGAGAGTCACTTGTTAAATCAACTCACATCACGAGTAAATTTGATAGAATATCTAGAATTTTTACAGACGAGTCATCAACAAATACAATTTTGAAAAAAGTAGAAACTTTTACAGGAGGTACAGGACAAGTCAATTACGATTTGAAATGGCCAATCGATATTACAAATGGCAAAACAAAAGTAAAAATAGATAATCTAGAAATACTTGATACTGAATACACAATTTCAAATAAAAAAGATGTTACTAATTCATATGAAAGAAGCAAAGGTAGAGTTACTTTTGAAAGTGCGATAGGAGTTGGATTACCAGTTGAAATAGAATATAATATTGATCCACAACAACTACAAGCATTTGATAGAATTCAATTGTTCTATTCACCAACTGATGGTATGCCAGGCAAACAATTGGCACAATTAGTTGATGGTATAGATTATGGTGGGGTTGAAATTACAAGTGTTGACTTTGTAAATTCATCAGGATACCTTGCAACTGATTATATGACAGCACCATTTGATGTGTTTGATGAAACCTTTGAAGATCAAACTTTTACAGTTGACGGTAGTACCACTGCACTTAAATTAAACAAACCTTTAGAAGATGGTGTGGTGTACAATGTTTATAGAAATGGTGTGCGTATAGATGATCCTAATTATCCATCAGATGGGTCAACACCTATACTTAACAGCAATGCAATCATGGGAAGTATTACAGGTGATGGACAACAACAAATAATTGACTTGTTAGCACTAGGAGTACCAACAGTAGACAACGATAAGTTTGAAGTACGTAAGTCAACAAGTGATGGAAGTTTCTTGGCTGACCCAACTGCATATGATACACTACTTGAAGGTGGAAATTTAAGTTACTCAACTGCATCAGGTACAAAAGCGGAAGACATTAACGTAGACGGTGACGGTTTTGTTACACCAACAACAAGTAAAGGCCCGGAAGAACTTGTTCCAGGACACGTGTTTGATACTTTAGACATCCAGGTTTTTGACAGAGGGGGCGAAACAGGTTCTAAAATTTCAAGTTACAATCATGTAGGTGATGGTTCAACAACTGAATACACTTTCCAAGATTTCCCACAAAGCATAGATGCTGTATTTGTAACAATTAATAATGCACAGATTGATAGAAGTGATTACACAGTAGATTTTCAAAACAAAAAAATTGTGTTTACAACAGCGCCTAGCAGTGGTGCAAAAATTAATTACGCTACAATGAGTAACAATGGTGAGAAAATTTTAGACATTGACACACTAACAGGTGACGATTGCACAATAGACTTTTTAACAAGAGCAACTTATTCTGCAGATTTAAGTTTGTATGTCACAATAAATGGCGTAAGAACAACGGCATTCACAACTTTTGAAAGCAATGAAAATTATAGTGCAGATAAAAGATTAGTCATAAGATTTAATTCAGCACCAGCATCAAATGATGTAGTATCTTTTGTTGTGTATGCGAGTGTAAGCAAATCATTCAGTGAAGTAACACATGAAACACTCACAGCAGATGGAAGTTCAACGTCGTATGCATTAAGCCAAACTCCTTTTAATGCAACTCCTTTAGGACACAACACTATTGTTGAAGTAAATGGACTTGTATTAAATCCAGGATTTAGTTTTGAATTTACTATTTCAAACTTACTAGAGTATGAATTACCAGATTGGCAACAACCACAAGGTTCTGCAAGTGCTTCNGATGTNAGAGTTTACTTGAACAATGTAGAATTACAATCAAATGAATTTGTTTGGGACGCAGGAAACAGTTCAGTTAAATTGCAAACAGGTATAGGAGTTGCAGGCGACTTGTTGAAAGTGTTTGTGTTGTCAGATGGTGATTACACAATAGATGACAANGGTAATTTGTTNTTNGNTAATGCTCCTGCACAAGGACAAAAAATTATTGTAACACAATTTAGTAATCATGATGTACAAAAAATTGAAAGAATTAATTATGATGTTGTTGCTAGACAAACAATACAAGCAAACACAGAAGATTATTATGTGTTCCAACAACTACAAAATGGTAGAATAAGATTAAGAAGACCTGCCAGCGATGCTCAATACGTTTGGGTGTATGTGAATGGAGTGAAATTATCGCCAAGTGTTGATTACAAAGTTACAAATGATCAAATGTTTGTAAAAATTGGAACTGTAATTAATACAAATGATCAAATTGATTTGGTTCATTTCTCTTCACCTAAGTTTGTTACAAAATTTGGCTTCAGACAGTTTAAAGATATGACCAATACAACAACTTTCAGAAGACTAGGTGATGATAGACGTTACTATCTTGCACAAACTTTAAACTATTATGACAAAGAGATACAACTTAACACCACAGATGGTTTAGCAAAACCTAATCTAAGGTCATTGGAGCCAGGCGTATTGTTTGTTGAAGGTGAAAGAATTGAATATTACAGAATAGATGCAGACAACAAAGTAAGTCAATTGAGAAGAGGCACAAAAGGTACAGGTATAAAAGACGCATATCAAACAAATACTGAAGTATTTGATCAGAGTTCTCACCAAACTGTGCCATATAAAGACCAAACAATTACTCAGGTATACACATATGATGGTAACAATGCTACTTTTGAACTGGGTTGGGCCGCAAAAAGCACCAATGAGTTTGAACTGTTCGTTGGCGGAGTAAGAATGCGTAAAAACAGCATCCAATCCTTTGATGTGACCAAGGATTTAGACAGTCCAGATGCTGATATTACATTACCAGCAGAATACTCAGTCACAAATGTTTCAGAAATTGAGTCAACATTTACCATCACAAACACCACGAATATACCAACTGGTACTAAAATCACGGTAATTAGACGTGTTGGTAGAGTTTGGAACGAAATTATTGACGAAAATACAACAAAAACACTATCTCAAACAGATAATCGCATAGGAAATTTCTTACGAGAAAAAGAAGTGACTTTGCCGCAATAAATACAAGGAGAAAACNNTTATTATGACACAAATCAGAGATAAAAACGGNGTAAGCATACAAGGTCATATCAAGATACATGATCCTGAATCGGGCAAAGTGTATGTGAACAAACGCAATGCTATTCACTACGAAAACATGAGTTTGGCACTGGCGCAAAGTATCGCAAATGAAGGCAATGGATTTATTAGTTCTATGGCTTTTGGNAANGGTGGTACTTCAATTGACCCAACTGGAATTATTACATACCTAACTCCAAACAGNACAGGTACTAATGCTAGTCTTTACAATCAAACTTACAGTAAAATTGTTGATGACAGATCAGTTTCAAATTTAGACCCACAAAGAAACAAAATAGAAACTAGACATTTAAGCGGAACAAATTACACAGACGTATTAGTAACTTGTTTGTTAGACTATGGAGAGCCAAATGGTCAAGATGCAGTGGATAATGCAACTAACACAGAAGGAACTTATGTGTTTGACGAATTAGGTCTTGTAAGTTACAATGCAAATGGAACAGGAAACTTGCTAACCCATGTTATATTTCATCCAGTGCAAAAATCATTGAATAGATTAATACAAATTGATTATACAGTAAGAATACAAAGTTTATCTGGTTTACTTGGAGAGTAATATAGATGCCATACACAATAAATTTTAGTGATACAGTAAACAAGACGGCAATAACTGTCGAAGATGGCAGTGTACCTAATCAAGAAACATCACTTCAATTTCCAGGAAAAAATTCTAACAACTACGGACAAGTAATAGGTGAAAACTTTTTACACTTATTAGAAAATTTTGCAAAAAATTCCGCACCGTCTAGACCAGTAGAAGGACAGTTGTGGTATGATATAACTCCAGGCATCAATCAATTAAAAGTTTATGATGGAACAAACTGGGTATCAAGTGGTGGTTTAAGAAAAGGTGGTAATCAACCTGGTGCATCAGAAAGTACAGCAGGTGATTTATGGGTGGACACTGGTAACCAACAACTATATTTGTTTACAGGTGCAGGTTGGATACTTGTAGGTCCTGAATTCAGTACAGGTTTATCAAGTGGTACTAAACCAGAATCTATTCAAGGCACAGATGACCTTGCACATTCAATAGTAAAAATTCAAGTAGGTGGTAAAGTAGTTGCTATAATATCATCTGAACAATTCACTCCAAAGGCAAACATCGCAGGATTTAGCACACTTCAGCCAGGAGTTAATTTAAGTGCAACAGATATTGAAGGTGACGGCATTCCTAAAATGTATGGAACAGCAGAAAAAGCCGACGCACTTGTTGTTGGTAGTCAAACAGTTGCGGCAAACAATTTTTTAAGAGCAGACACAACAAGTTCATCAGACTTTGGATTAAAAATTAAAAACAATGCTGGAGTAGAAGTTGGATTAAGCGGTACACTAAAATTAAGTGTTGAAGGACAAGCAGGTGTATTAAGTCATCAAACAGCAGGATCAAATATAGACTTTAAAGTAAATGACAGTGGCGTAAGCAGAACTGTTATGAGAATAGATGCAACACAAAAAGTTGGTGTAAACACAACTGGTCCAACAGAAGCATTGCACGTTGTAGGAAACATTTTAATAAATGACGGCGGAACAGCAAATAACACAATTGGTAAGTTACAAGTTCAAAATCCAAATGATTCAACTAGTGTTGGCACAGGTGCAATTACTACTTTAGGTGGTGTTGGTATTTCTAAAAGTTTAACAGTTGGTGAAAATGTATCAATAGGCGGAAACTTAACTGTTGATGCAATTATGCCAAACGATAATCTTACACATGATATAGGTTCATTAGATAAAAAATTTGCAAACGTATATGGAAATCAATTTTATGGCGCTTTCAACGGTAGTGTGTCAGGAAGTTTAAATGGTGTTGCAACACAATCTAATCAATTAACAAGTGCAACAACTTTCCAAATGACTGGAGACGTTTCTGCAAGTGGTTTTCAATTTGATGGAACAGGTGATCTTGTAAAAACTTTTACAACATCTATATCAAATGCATTTATTTCAAACAAAGAAAGCACAGGCGCTTCACAAAATTCAGATGAATTGTTAATAAACAGAACTGAAGGTACAACTGGTTTATTTAGAACAACTGTCAAAACAATTTTAGACACAGTGCCAACTCCTCCAGTAGGTTCAGTGATTGCTTTTGCAGGAGCAAATGCTCCAACTGGTTGGTTATTGTGTGATGGTCAAGAAGTTAACAGATCAACTTATTCTGGTTTGTATGGCGTAATTGGCTTACAGTATGGTACACCATCTTCCACATCATTGTTTAAATTGCCTGATTTAAGAGGTAGACAAGTAATAGGAAAAGACAACATGGGCGGTACAAGTGCAAACACTGTGGTAGATGCAGTTGCAGACACGTTGGGTGGCTTTGGTGGAGCAGAACAAAAAACAATAGCAAAAGAAAATTTACCAGAACACGAACACGATTTAAGATCAGATGACCAAGATCAATTTTACGTTACAAGAAATGTAGCAGATGCACCAACAGATCCAGAAGTAATTCAATTTAACGGACCTACAGGAATAAACACTGCACAGGCACTAGCAAGTTCAGGTGGCGTTGTGGGTGCAACTGGTGAGCCATTTAATGTAATGGATCCTTTCTTAACATTAAACTACATAATTTACGCAGGAGCAACGGCATAGTATGTCATACAAACTAAACAAAACAGACGGAACTATATTAACTGATTTAGTTGACGGCACAGTTGATTCAACTAGCAGTGATTTAACACTGATAGGAAGAAATTATAGTGGCTTTGGAGAGTTTTTAAATGAAAACTTTATAAAACTTTTAGAAAATTTTTCTAGTGCTGATGAACCTGCTAATCCAATTAGAGGTCAACTTTGGTATGACACTTCAGAAAACAAATTAAAAATATACAACGGCAGTCAATTTACAAGTAGTGGTGGTACAACTCTGTCTGCACAAACTCCAAATGCAGTAGCAGGAGATTTATGGATTGACACCACTAGACAACAGTTATACTTCTTTGATGGCACAGGTAATCCTATTTTAGCAGGACCTGTTTATTCAAAAGAACAACAAAAATCAGGCTTTGAATGTATCAGTGTGTTAGACACACAAAACCAAACAAGAACTGTAATAATGTTTTACGTTCAAGGACAAGTGGCTGGTGCATATTCAAATGTTGTGTTTACTCCAGCAGTGAGTGATAAAGAATTATTAACTGCGTTTGTGTCAACTGCTAATCCATCAGCAACTTTACAAAAAGGTTTCAATGCTGTAGACGACACATTTAAGTATGTAGGTACTGCCACAAAAGCAGAAAGTTTATTAATAAACAATCAAACTGTAAATGCTTCTAGTTTTATTAGAGATGATGTTGATGAAATAATGCAAGGATCACTCACTGTTCAAAACAACAGTGGAGTAACAGTTGGTGCAAGTGGCGATGGTTCTTTTAGAGTTGAATCAGGTGCTTTAACAATCAGAAACAATTTAACAAACGGTGATATTAAATTTAAAACAGATAGACAAGGTGTAATTCAAACAGCAATGCACATTGACGCAGGTCAAAGTTATGTTGGCTTATGGAAAGACAATCCAACTGCTAGTTTAGATGTTTCAGGTGATGTAAGAATTTCAGGAAACTTAACTGTTGAAGGAAGTAACACAGCAATTGAAGTTGATGAACTGCGTGTTAAAGATAGAACAATAGGATTAAGTGTTGATGAAAATAACGCTCCTGTGACAGATGACGCAGGAATAAATGGTGGTGGTATTGAATTATTAACCACTTCATCTAATCATAAAACTTTTACATATTCGTACAATGCCAGTGCGGCAACTGAGAGATGGGAAGCAAATATCAACATGGGTGTTGCAACAGGCAAAGCATTCAAAGTTGGTGCAGATGATGTTTTATCAGGAGACACACTAGGCACAAATGTAATCAATTCAAGTTTACAAAATTTAGGTGTATTAACAAGTTTAACAGTTGATACTTTAACAGTAGACAATCAAATCATTTCAACAACATCTGGCAATTTAGGTTTAGGTGCAAACACAAATGTAATTGAAATACAGAGCAGTGCAAGAATAACAGGACTAGGCGAACCGTCTGCGTCTTCAGATGCGGCAACCAAAGGTTATGTTGACAGCAAAGCGGTGCTTGGTTTACAATTAGATATTTCAAGTTTAAGCAATAAAGATTTAGGTTCAAACTACCAAGGGATATCCGACATATTACAAGATTTATTTCCAGTAGATGGATACTCTAGAGGTGCTGGTGCAGGTGAAGGATCAGTAGACACAAGTGCTTTAGGCACAAGTTCAATTCCACCAAGAGCATTAGGCACACTTGCAAGAGTACAAACAACAGATTATTCAGCAGGTGGTGGTGTGACAATAGCAAGTGCAGATTTAGACACAGCAATTGATACGTTTACTATTGCAGTTGACAGAACAATTTCTGCAAATCCACAAACCATTGTCGCTATAACTTTAGGTACAACAACCACAATAGAATGTGCAAGTGCTCATGGATATGAAGCAGGAGAAACTGTTACAATTTCAGGAGCCAATGTAGATGCAATTAACGACGGTGCAGGAAACAACACAACATTGAATACAACATTTACAATAGTAAGTGCTGAATTGTTGGGCAACCCAAGTTTCACTAAATTAACTATAAATTTAGACACATCTGCAGGAAATTTAATTAATAACTACACACCAAACAGTGGTACAATAGAAAGAGTACCTGTGTTAGGTAATGCTAACAAATCAGTGGTAGAAAGTTTAGGATTTAACAACCTAGCAGGTAGTATGTCAATGACACCTGTGAGAAAATTATTACAATTTGGTGTTGTTGATGATGGAGGCACAACAAAGTGGGCGTTTGATAAAGAAATCACACCTACAACTCCGTATTAATTTGTTATAAATACAAGGAGAGAAGAATTATATGGCATACACAATAAACAAATTTGATGGAACTTTACTATCCACAGTTGATGATGGTACAATAGATCAGTCTACTAGCCTACGTTTTGTAGGTAAAAACTATGCTGGATACGGTGAAATTCAAAACGAAAACTTTTTACACTTACTAGAATCATTTGCCAGTTCTAACAGTCCAGCAAGACCAGTAAGTGGTCAACTATGGTTTGACGCAGGCACTAACAAATTAAAGTTTTATGATGGTGCAAAATTTAAAACAACAGGTGGTGCTGAAGTATCAGCAACTCAACCAACAGGACTTGTAACAGGTGACTTTTGGTGGGACACTTCAAATGAACAGTTGTACGCATACAACGGAAGTTCATTCACACTTGTAGGTCCACAAGGTGTTGGCGATGCTGTTACGCAATTAAGAAGTAGAACAATTATTGACACAACAAATGCAAGTAATTTAATAATTGAAGCAGTTGTTAACGATGAAGTAATCTATGTTATTTCACAATCTGAATTCACAATTTCAACGGCAGATCCTGCCAATGTAATCACAGGCTTTGATGTAATTAGAGCAGGTTTAACTTTAAAAAATACACAAAACGCAAACAACGGTGTTACATCAACAGATCATCAGTATCATGGTACTGCTTCTAACGCCTTAAGATTTGGTGGAAAATTACCAACAGAATTTTTACAATCTGGAGGAAGTGCATTCCAAGGTTTAGCAAGATTCAGTGACCAAGGATTTTTATTAGGTGACGATGGTGACTTAAGAGTTGACATCCAAAATGATAATGAAGTACACATTGGAAATGAAATAGGTGATGAAATTGTTTTCAAAGTAAATGCATCTGGACCAGTAACAGAAATTGCAAGAATCACAACAGATGGTTTTGAACCAAGTGCATCAGGTGTAAGAACAATTGGTACAGCAACAAACAAATGGGATGAAATGCATTCATCAGCATTCAAAGGTAATGCAGATTCTTCAACAGGAATTTTAGCAGGTGGAACAGTTTATGCTGGTAATACAGGCCCAGTTGCAAACACAACTCCATTGAGAGATCCATCAGGAAATATACAAGCAGTTTTATTCCAAGGTATTGCTACCCAAGCCAACTATGCTGACTTGGCTGAGAAATATTCAACAGATAAAGAATATGAAGTTGGAACTGTAATGACAATACAAAGATCAGGCAGTGCAGAAATGACAGCGTGTGATGAGAACGCACAACCTTTAGGAGTTATTTCTGAAAATCCTGCTTTCTTAATGAACAAAGATGCAGATGGTCAATCAATTGCTTTGGTAGGACGTGTTCCAGTAAAAGTTAAAGGTGCAGTCAAAAAAGGAGACAGAGTGTATGCTTCTGAGGACGGCACAGCATCAATTGATGGAGAAAATTTGGTAGGATTTGCATTGCAATCAAATGAAGACGAAGCCATAAAAAATATCGAGGTAATGCTCAAAATATAAATATTTCAATAGAAGAAGAATACAATGGCAATAATTACAGCAACAAGATACAACAATTTAAGATCAAGTGTTGATTCAGTATTTGGCGTAGGCACTGGTAACTCTGGTTATGGTCAAACACTGCAAAGTTCATCTGTTAGTGTTGGTGATTTGGTTCAAGCAGACGACCTAAACAATCTTTACGAAGATATTAGAAAATCATACAGACATCAAAATGGTGGAGATCCAACTGCGGCACAATTACAAGAAGTGGTTGCAGGTGAATTAATTTTTGATGATGACACAACAGATTTTAAAGGTTGGGATCAGTATGAAGCACTTGCGACAAACATCACAACAAACAGATTAACAGCGGCAGGCTCATCTTTACAACAATTTAATTCAACAGTATCTAAAACAAGAACATCTAATTGGAACGGAACAATAGAACATAGATTCAACATGAGTTTTGCAACTGCCAATGATGCAAGATACTTTTTCAATTCAGGTGGAACATTAAAAATTACATCATCGATTTCAGGTGGTAGTGGTTCTAAAACATCAGATTGGAAAAACAATATTTTAGGTCCTGCAGGAACAATCACTATCAATTACACAACCACGTCAAAAAGTGGAACGCAAGGCACAACAACAAGCCAAGGTTGGTATGATTTCAATGTTGGACAAAATTACACAGTGTACAGTCAAATGAACGGCGGTACGGGTGTGTACACAGAAAATGATTACTACATTGTGGTACAAAAAACTTCAACTTCTAATCTATATGTGCGTGTGATATTCAGAGATCAAGACGCAGGTGACCAAACAGGTTCAGGTGCCGCACAAGACGAAGATGTAAACGGAAATTTAACTTGTTCTGTACAATACCAAAAAGCCATCACAAACGTGGTAGGTCCTGTACCATCATTCAGTGTAGCAGGCGGAAGTTCACTCTAAATCATTGACTGACACACAAAATTTTGCTATAATACTTGCAAAGTTATGGAATCAAAAATATCTAATATACTAGAATATGCAGATAGATTGTCTGCAATAGAAAATCAAAAAGAGATACTGTTAAGACAATTTGAAGAAAACAGTATTCTGTATTGGCATGGGCATCAAGTAACTGCTAATGCAACTGTGATTGCTGAAGTCAAAAGTTATCTGGACATGGGTAGAACCCAAAATATTACTCTGTTGGATGATTTTAAAACTCCATTTTTAGTAGCAGACACTGAAAAATTTTCCATCAAACTTGCTACAACTTATCAAGAAGCACTGCAAAC
>PAOW01000003.1 GCA_002710015.1 Methanobacteriota archaeon
GGAATGGAAGATGCAACAATATGATCATAAAGCATTTGTAATCACAATGAAAGGCAGGTCCTTTTCGGAGGAATTGGCTGAAGATTGCATTACATCCGGCAAAAAATTCAACTTACAGGTAGAAAAATTTAACGCAGTGCAACTGGACGAAGTTGCTCCCACTTACAAAAAGTTTGGTTTACGACCTTTTCCTAAATTAAAATTTTCTAGAGACACCAAAGGAGTAAGAGGTTGTTTTTGCTCACATTATTCGCTTTGGTTAAAGTGTATTGAACTTAATGAACCTATAATGGTATTGGAACATGATGCATTATTCATTCGTCCCATACCTAAAGACATAGTAGACAAGTTTTCCGAACTATGTAACCTAGACGCATACAGTAGAACATCCACAGTTTATGAAGATCATCTACTAAAGTTTGAAAATTATGATGTAATTACACATCAACCGAAAAAAACATCATCTACATCAAAAAATGCATTCCAATATTACGATAAAGAATGTATAAAAGGTACTCATGCTTACATCATTAAACCACAAGGTGCGAAATCTTTAATAGCATTCACAAAAAATAAAGGTGTGTTACCAGCAGATGTTCACATAAATGCACAGTCAGTTGCTCTTACAAAAACAAAATACAGTTTGTGCAGAATTAATCCAAAATATTGGTTAGATAAAAGTAAAAAAAGTAAAAACAGTTACACAAGGACAGATGTATGATGAATTTTGTTTGTGTGCTAAGGCAAGATCCGGCAACAAAAAAACATCCAGGATTTTATGATAAAGAGTGGGTAAACAAACTACGTAACGGTGTAAAAAGAAATTATTCAAAGCCTTTTAATTTTGTTTGTCTATCAAATGTCGAGACAGATGTTGAGACCATTCCACTAGAGTCTGATTTTACTAACTGGTGGGCAAAATTAGAAATTTTTAGATTAAACTTATTTACAGGTCCTGTGACTTACTTGGATTTAGATGTAGTGCTGTGCAATAATTTTACAAATATATTTGAATCCTTAGACGCAACTAAATTTTACATGATAAAAGAACCTGGAAATAATCCAAATTCAAGCATTATGCACTTTCAAGGAGATTATTCACACATATATACAAATGCTGTAAAGAACAAAGAATTTATTACAGCCAAATATTCTAAAGGAAAAAACTTAGGAGATCAAGGATATATTAGTGCTAACACAAAGTACGAATTTTTGAATAACATAGAAAATCAAAGTTTTCAATTTAAACATCATAAGATAAAAACACAAATCACCAATCCAAAATTTTTAATCTTTATCAGTAAACATCAAAAACCGTCCAATAATCAAAATTTACAATTAGTAAAAGATAATTGGATTTAAATTTTTTTTCCCAAAATAGTTAAACCAGCACCTTTTTTGTCCTGGTGTATAATTTTCCATTCCTTGTGCTTAGGTAAAAATTTTTTTATTGCAAACATCACGCCTGGCCATGCTGTGGTGTCATGTAATAATATATATTTTGAAACTTTACTATGATGAAGTTGAAGTTCTCTTGTAGTAATCTCTTCTTTATGATTTGTATCAATAAACAACATTTCTGTTGGTTCAATTTCGACAGAACAACTATTTGCTAATTGAAATTTAAAATCTATATTCACTTGCTTTGCAATTTCTTCAAGTTGTGGCCTAATTTTAAAATATTTAGAAGTAATATCGTAACTTCTCAATACTTTTGGATTTCCTAATAAAAAAGCGGTCGTTGCCAACCCAGTATAAACTCCTAATTCTGTAACATGATTTACTTTAGATGCCCAATTAACATACGTGTCAAACCGATCTGGTGAATCACCTAACCATTTTGTTGGCAGTATTTTTCCTTGCAGAAACTTTTCCTTTAAAATGTGTAGATCTTTAATCATGTTTTACAATTAACCTTCCAGTATAATCAATTACGTTTAAAAAAACCTGTTTGTTTTTAAAAAATTCATCTACTGCTTTTTGACATCCTTTAAAATGACCATAATCATCTATAATTAAAATGCCTCCTTTAACAAGCCTAGGATATAAAATTTCTAATTCTACTTTTGTACTTTCATACCAATCAGTATCTAATCTTAAAATAGAGATTTTTTCAGGAAGTATATTTTTTTCTAATAGTGTTTTTTCTACTGGCCCTTTGATTAAGTTAATATCATTTAAATTTGTAAACAACTGAATGTGCTTTTTAACATTTTCTATAGAGCAATAAGACCATACATTTTGAACATTATCAATTTTATTACTGGAATTAAGCAACTGTTTTGAGGTGTTACCTTTGTAATCTACATCATGATCTGTTGGTGATGTCATACCTTCGAAAGTATCAAATCCATATATACCCCTTTTGGTATTTTTATTTTTCAGCAGTTGTGCCAGTAAAATAAGATTTCCGCCTCGCCATACTCCGCACTCAACAAAGTCGCCTTGTATATTATTTTCCATTACATAATTAAAAGATTTCACCATGGCAGACAATCTGTCTTTTGATGTCATTGTGTAGGGTAAAACATTTTTAATAGTATTAATTTCTGTACTGGTTAGTTCTACGGGGAATTTATATTTTTTCATCAGTGTATTTAATCAATCATTGTAGTGCGTAAAATATCATCAAATAAATACTCCTATAATGAATTCTAAATTTTTAATCTATCAATACTTTGAAGAAAAAAGTCATCATTTGAATTCTAAAATTACATTTCGATATCAAGACTTATCAAAAAAATCAATATCTGAGTATGCACGTAAATTTAGTATTGACTACAAATTTTATGACAACGGTGCACCATTTTTAACATATTATGGCATATTTCTCCCTTTTTTAAATGGAAATTATAAAGACTATGATGCCATTTGTTTTATAGATAGTGACGTATTAGCAACGATTGGTGCAATAGATATTTTTGAAAATATAGATATCAATAATATTAACACCCTTCATATGAACACAGGTCCATTGGTTGTTGAAAAAATTAACAGTGAAAATCCATGGAATGAATTGGGACATGCTAATAGTGGCGTAGTTGTATTTCCTAAATCAATCTACGAAAAGATTGTAAAATTTTTAGGAGACTTGTCTGAACATTTTAAAAAAAATGATCATAATTATTTAGGAGGTTATGATCAATTAGTAGTAAACAATTTTGAAAAAAACTATGGTTTTTCAAACCTAAATTATAAATTTAATTATCATTTAGGTAGATATAATTTGAATGACCGTAAAAATACTTATTTGATACATTATCATAGAAATTTTAAAAAACTTATGAACCAAGATATAGAAAAGGAATGGGTATTAACATGAATGAAGAATGGCAAAAATTAAATTTGGGTTTAAGACAAGGAAGGCATATGCCAGGAGACTGGTTATGGCCCAATGACGATGTTACTTGTTGGAGATTTTTCACAAAAAAACAAGCACATATGTTCAACGGAATAGAATATTGGAGTGCAAATTTTCCTAATATGATTGTTGATTTCTTTAAAAGTATTAAAAAAAATGTTGTTATTCAAGCAGGAGGTAATGCTGGATTGTATCCTAAATTATACAGTAAAACATTCAAAGAAGTGTATACATTTGAGCCCGATCCTCGTTGGTTTTACTGTCTCGATCATAATATTAAGGAAGGCAATATAAAAAAATATAACGCCGCATTAGGCAGTAGTAATGATCCAGTTAGAATGGAGTTTAATTTGGAAATTCCAAATGGAAAAGAAAATTTAGGTGCAAAAAGAGTTGAAGTTGGTGGTGCAATAAAACAAATGAAAATAGACGATTTAAATATTTCTCCCGACTTGATACATTTAGATATAGAAGGATTTGAAGGGGAAGCAATTTTAGGATCAATAGAAACAATAAGAAAATGTCATCCAGTGATTGTATTAGAAACTAATGATTCAGGAAAAAAATATGGATGGCCATTAGAAAAAATAGAAAAAATACTATTCGATGAAGGATACAAAATAGTTAAAGATTGGCATCATGACAGAGCATACGCAATATAATAAAGTAATATGTTTAGGCAGTGCTCCTAATATGACACTAATAAATTCTTGGGACACAACAGGCATAGGTATTATTGGGTGTAATAATGTCTGGAAAGGTACCGATAAATGGAATGTATTAATAAGTCCTGGTGACTATCCAGAAAAAAAATTTTTGAAAAATAAATTTAACAAAGGAAAAAACAAAGATCCTAATAAAATTTATTACACAGAAAAAAGTGAAAAAAGTTTTAAGACAGCCATGGATCATTATGCTAATAAACCGTGGGATAAATCTGCTATGTATCTGGGTCCAAGTACATATTTTGCATTAATGTATTGGTGTCTATATTATGTACAACCAAAGTTTATTGGTTGTTTAGGTTTAGATATGGTGTATGAGCCTAATCATTTAGGTGAAACACATTTTTATGGCAAAGGTTATGATATACAAACTAAAGGAATGCCTGATTTACATTATCAAATTCATAAACATTTCGATGGTGATTTTTCAGTAATAGATAGTTTTTTTGAAAGACTAGACAGCCTAAAAGGTTCAACAAAAATTTTTAATTTAAGTGATAATGCAAAAACAATTTTACCTTGGGAAAAAATTACCATCGATCAATTTAGGAAATTATAAACATGGATACTACACTAACGCAAAATAAATTTCTATCATTGCTAAATGGTCCTTCAACAATTATAGATATTGGAGGCGGTAAAAAACAGATCCATGCAAATTATTTTAGAAAACATGGTCATACAGTAAAAGTAAATGATTTTTTTCCTAATAGTGATTACAAAGGCAAATTTATAGATATAGAATTCAAAGAAAAATTTGATGCTGTTTGGTGCAGTCATTGTTTAGAGCACCAATTAGACGTCAATATATTTTTAAAAAAAATACATGATATTACTAAAGAAAATGGAATAGTAGGTATCACTGTTCCTCCACTAAAACATGAAATAGTTGGCGGTCACGTTTCATTGTGGAATGCAGGATTATTGTTATACAATTTAGTTCTTGCAGGATTTGATTGCTCAGAGTCTAAAATTAAATCCTATGATTATAACATTTCTGTAATTTTGAGAAAGCGATCAATANTATTACCGCAACTAGTTTTTGATCGAGGGGATCTAGTTGCTTTGCGAAATTTTTTTCCAAAGGATTTACAAAAAGACCAATGGGGACACTTTGACGGGCAAATTCAACAATTAAATTGGGATTAAAATATATAATAAGTAATATTATGAAAGCAGGAAAAATTTGGGGCAAAACAGAACTAATACATGCCAATGGTGTGTTGGAATTTCATCGTATTGAATTTAAAGCAGGCTACAAATGTTCTGAACACCAACACAAATATAAATGGAATGGCTTTTATGTTGAGTCTGGCAAGATGATAGTACGTGTATGGCAGGATGCAGATCAAAAAGGTCTTGTGGATGAAACNATTCTTAACGCAGGTGACTACACAACTGTTAAGCCAGGCAAGTTTCATCAATTTGAAGGGGTAGAAGACGGCATTGCTTTTGAATTGTATTGGGCAGAATTCAGTCATGATGATATTGAACGCAGAACAGTAGGGACCAAATCTTAATTCAATTGACAAAAATCAAAGCGTCAGTTATAATGAAGCAATGAAAATTTTGCTAACAGGACATAAAGGTTTTATAGGACAATATCTACACAAACGACTTTTAAAAAATCACACAATTATTGGTCTTGATATCAAAGACAATGGCAATNTATTAAATGCTAAANTACCNGANGTNGATTTGGTNATACATTTAGCAGGTGTTGGTGGNGTAAGANAATCTATGGANAATCCAAAACACTATTGGGANAACAANGTTNTTGCTACACANAAAATTTTAAAACACTACGCACACACAAGAGTTTTGTTTGCCAGTTCAAGTAGTCAGTATGAACCTTGGTTGAACCCTTACGCGGCGTCTAAGAACGTTACAGAGGCCATTCCTCACAACAATAGAGTAGCAATGCGATTTCACACTGTGTACGGAGAAACAAATAGACAAGGTATGTTTTTTGACAAACTTTTAATGGGCACTCTAGAATACGTTACAGAACACAGTAGAGATTTTGTACACATCGAAGACTTATGTGACGCTATAGAAATATTAATTAACAGTGACTATGTAGGTTCTATTGATATTGGTACAGGAGATTCAGTTGCAGTTAAAAAAATTGCTCCTAATTTGCCAGTACAACCTGGATCAATTTTAGAAAGACAAACAACTAAAGCAGACCCAAGTGAAATGAAAAAACTAGGTTGGAGTCCTAAATGGACTGTTCAGAAGTTCCTGGATAAACATGGATTTGAGGTTAAATTATAGTATATGAAAATATTTGTAGGTTATGACACAAGAGAAGATATTGCTTATCAGGTGTGTGAGTATTCTATATACAAACACAGCACAGAAGCAGAAGTAATTCCATTGAATCAAAATACCTTAAGACAAGACAAATGGTATTGGCGTGGTGAAGATAAACTTGCATCTACTGAATTTACATTCACAAGATTTTTAGTTCCTGCATTGGCAAACTATGATGGTTGGGCATTGTTTTGCGATTCGGACATTGTATTTTTAAAAGACGTAAAAGAATTATTTGCACAGGCAGATAACAAGTATGCTGTGATGTGTGTACAACATGATTACACACCAAAGCCTGGAATTAAAATGGATGGTCAAAAACAAACTTTGTACCCACGTAAAAATTGGAGTTCAATGGTTTTATACAACTGTGGNCATCCATCAAACGAAAAATTATCAGTAGATTTAGTTAACAATCCCAACTATGATGGAGCATACTTTCATAGGTTTGCTTGGCTTAAAGATGAAGAAGTTGGGTCATTAGATCCTGAATGGAATTGGTTAGTGGGTTGGTATAACGAACCTGAAGACGGAAAACCTAAAGCAATTCATTACACAGAAGGCGGTCCTTGGTTTAAAAATTATAGAAACTGCGAATATGGTGATGTTTGGAAAGATTACTTAAATCAAATGATGAACAACAAAGGAGAATAAATGCCAAGACATATGGGAATAAACAGAGCCTATGTTTCAGGAGAGATAGAAAAAACACCTCAAGAGAAGCAAAAAGAACTTGAAGAAAAAATGAAAAAGTTTTTGGAAAAGGGTGGCAAAATTGAAAAAGTTTTACCTGGAGCCGCTTACAATCTAGGTTCTATGGAAAAATCAGGAAAGCCTCACTGGACAGACAAGGAACTGAAAGACGCCGCAAAGAAAAAAGATTAATGATTTACGCACTGGACCACGAAGATGCNATCATAAAAGATTTTATGAAAGGCACAGAAGCAGAGTACAGCACNTGGGATAAAATNNAACAAACANGTGTTGANAATCCNGTTGTATTGCGTGGCATGACTAAAGGAAAATATATTCATCAGTGCTGGAAAGACAAAAGACCTTTTTACTACATAGACACAGGATACGTAGGTAATTTATCAAAACGTAAACACTATCATAGACTTGTTAAAAATAATGTTCAAAATACACAGGTACGCGATGTACCTGATGACAGATATAGACGCCTATCACAAAGACATCCAGAAGTTAATTTCAATGGTTGGAAATCACAAGGTCGAAGTATTTTATTAGTAACTCCGAGTGAAAAGCCGTGTAAATTTTACGGAATCACAAGACAGAACTGGATTGATGAAACAACTGCAAAATTAAGACAACACACGGATAGACCAATAATTATTAGAGATAAAGGTTTAAGAAGAGAAAGAGTTGGTTCAGGCAGTTTATTTTCACAACTTGATCAAGACAATGTGTACGCTGTTGTAACATATCAATCAATTGCCGCAATCGAATCTGTGTGCCATGGTGTGCCTGCGTTTGCAACGGCTCCAACAGCCGCAGATTATGTAACACTAAAAGATTTAGGACGTATTGAACAAGCATACAGACCCAATGCAGATCAAGTAAGACATTGGCTCCATTGGTTAGCATATTGCCAATACACAGTGCCAGAATTAAATGACGGCACTGCATTAAAAATAATTGAAATGTATAATTTAAAATGATTACAGTAATATCCTACATGAAAGTTATTCCACCTGGAAATAAAAATCCAGCAAAGCCTATGATAATAAGGAATTTCATTGAAGGAGTAAATCGTTGCGGTGATAAAGGTTTAGTTACAAGTTCTAAACAGATAATTGAAGCCGACGTTGCAGTAATACAAGGCTTTGTACATAAAAACAGTAAAAATACTCCGCATTTAAATTTAAGAAAAAATATATTTGAAAATCAAATACGAAAAGGAAAAAGATGTATAATTGTTGACAGCAGTCTGTTTTTATGGAAAGATCCAGCACAATTAAAAGGATATTTAAGATATGGTTATGACGGAATTTTTCCTGGCACAGCAGAATACTGCAATGTTCAACCTGATCCAGAAAGATGGAAAAAAATATCTGCGGATCTTAATATAGAATTAAAACCATGGCGATTAAATCAAAAAGAAGGGCATATCTTACTTTGTTGTCAACGAGATGGCGGATGGAGTATGGATGGCAAAGGTGTACAGGAATGGATAAAGGAAACTGTAACACAGATAAGAATGTATACTAAACGCACAATTTTAATAAGATTCCATCCTGGCGATAAAAATACAACAACACATAAACACGTGTTGGCACAATGGATGAAAAGTGACCCAACTACATTTTCTGATATTTTTATCAGTCAAACAAAATCATTACAAGAAGATTTTCATACTGCACATTCACTCGTAGGACATAACAGTAGTCCAACGTGTGCCAGTGTTATAGAAGGCATTCCAACATTTTTAACAGATGCTTCAAGAGCCCAAGCAAGTACAGTTGCACATCATCAATTTGAAGAAATAGAAGACCACAAACCTTTTGAAAGACAATTATTTGTAGAAAGACTGGCGCAAATGCATTGGACTTTAGAGGAAGTTAAAACTGGACAATGCTGGCTTCATATGAGAAAGTGGGCAACTAAATCTGCTTCCAGTACGTTTCAACCCGCTTAACTTTCAAATCTTTAGGTAAACTACTTCCTTTTTGTTTTCTACTGTCACCTTTCAAATGATCAAAGAAAGCACCTAGTTCACAATTAATTAGAGGATGACCTTCGCCACTTATCAAATGTCCACTGAAATCTTTAATAGGACTTTGTGGAAAAGATTGCCGATGTCTTTTTAATACAACGTCAAACACAAAAGAATCGTGCCATTCTTCTAATGTAAAAATTCCTTTGTCTGCATCTTCATACATTCGTTCAAATTGTTGTAAAAAATTTTGACATTCTGCTGTTTTTAAATTTAATCCATAGAAGCCACACTCCGGCCATTTCTTTCCTCTACCTAAATAATGCAATGCAAATGAAGTTGGTAAAAGTCGTTCAAAGTCATCTTGAGTGACTGTGCTATGTACAATGCTGTCTGCATCCATCCAAATTAACACATCAGCGTCTGTTCTTTTTGCTTCATGGAATATTGCATAAACTTTATTTGCAAATCTTATTGCGTCCCATTTAAATTCTTTATGCCAATCTCTCGGTCTCTTTGCTTTTATTTCTGGAGGACACTTGCCATTTGCTTTTGGAACATTACCCCATTTGGATTTAAAATTATTCAACTTAACAAGTGTTTGCTTGGCATCAAAAATTAATGTTCTATTGTCACCAACAGGCTGGCAATCCTCAGCATATACAACAAGGGGTATTCGTTTATCTACCTTGTCATTAAAACTTTTGATAAATTTATTAGCATACACATTATATCCATTTTGGTTAAATGTGGTAACAACGGAATATTTGGTCATAACATAGGTATTTACAATGAAATTTGGATTGCAACGCAAACATGGTTCTTTAAACAGTGTATCTGTTTTTGACGCTGTGTCTGAAGGTTTACAGAAATTAGGACACACAGTTGTAAATGACACATTAGATTGTGATGTTCCAGTTCTTTGGAGTATGCTGTGGCACGGCAGAATGCAACCAAACAAACAAATATTTGAATCAAGTATCCAACAAAAGAAAAACGTTTTGTTTTTAGAAGTAGGTGGAATCAAAAGGAATGAAACTTGGAAAGTTGCTATCAATGGAATTAATAGGTTAGGATATTTCGGGCCATCAGGTAACGACGATACTAGAGCAAAAAAACTTGGTCTGACACTTCAAGATAATAAAAAAGGTGACAACATATTGATTTGTTGCCAACATGATAAAAGTCATCAATGGCGTAATCAACCTTCTTTACAAGTGTATCTAGACAGACTAATTCATGAAATACGCAAGTACAGTGATAGAAAAATTATAGTTAGACCACATCCTAGATGTCCAATACAAGATATATTTCAAGTGTATAACAACGTTGTGTTGCAAAATCCTAAACAAGTACCAAACACATATGATGACTTTGATCTTGGATTTAATAACGCCCACGCAGTTATAAGTTACAGTAGCAATCCAGGAATACACGCTGTTCTTAATGGCAATAATGCGTTTGTAGGTCCTGAAAGTTTAGCATATCCTGTAGCAAATAAAGACATAAAAAGCATTGAAAACCCACAAATATTTGACAGAACACAGTGGCTAAATGATTATGCTTACACAGAGTGGACCACTGAAGAAATTGCACAAGGCTTGCCTTTTTCACGATTGACTTTTTAACCAAAATCTCATATAATATTGGTATGCGTATTATCAATATAGAAGACTGTTTAGAACTTATGTGCGGACTGCTCATAGAGGAAGAGTTTTCGCCTGCTGTTGAAATCGCTGAAAAAGATAAAAAATTATTATTAAGTATTTCTCAATCCACATTCAAAGGCAAAGCATTGTCTGATAGACAGTATGAAGTCGTAAAAAAAATATTAACAAATGGTTATCAAAAAGATTTTTTAGATAGAAATGTAGATTTACCCTCAAGTATCAATAATATAAGAAAACCTTTGAGGAAAATAGACAGAAGCGAATATATTGCAATAGAAAACTATCAAGACAATTTAAGTGGTGCAAGTTATCAAGCATATGACGATACTGGTAAATGCCTTGTTGTTAGATTTCCTTTCAATATGAAATATTCTAAACTTATTACTGAAATAAAAAAATTTATACTTTTTCCATCAGAAGGTTACAAATCAGACAACTACAAACACATTTTGCCATATAATGAAACAATAGTTTATAAAACAATTGACTTGTTTAAAGAACACATAAAAGATATCCAGCCTGAATTGTTAGACATATACAATGAAATAGATGCATACCGTAATGCTCCTGAAAATTATGTCCCTGGAATATATGGATTACAAATTAAAAATACTCCAAAAACTATTGTTCAACCCGTAGTGGATAAATTAGGCGAGCCTACTTTAGAAAACTTATTTTTGTATAATGACAGGAAAGATCAAATAGGATTAGTGCATTTTGATAAAGAAGACTTAACATCTTCAATTAAAAATTTAAAACCTTTAACAAAAAAGATATTAGGACGTAACCATTCATTAATACAAATTAATAAAAAGCAACACCCAATAAACGAAGTTTTGGACAGCCTATTAGAATTGAAACGATTTCCATTGCTTGTAATTTTAGATGAAAAAGACCCTTTGGATCAATTAGTNCAGTTCCATAATTTGACCAAAAATATAATTCCTTTAGAAGAAATTTCGGTATTGTTTAGAAAAGAAAATCGAAAAGACGGTAGGCATTTTAATGATTACGTAAAGTCACAAAATATTAATAATAAACTTGATATTAATACAAAAATAGTGTATATTAATAATAAGAAAATTCCAAAGGACTTGTTAAAAGAAGTTTGGGAGCCAGAATGTGTTATCAGTCTTGGATCAGTTAGGCACTATAATAAAATAGACAAATTGATTCATCAATATGACCTTACAATACATTATGANAGAGAAGANGGNTATTGGAACGATATGATTTGGAGNATTGAAAAAATATGAANTGTAAAATAACTATNGCTGACGAAGTAAATGTTAAGATACATAATCTTCCTGTTGACGTACGTAGAAAAATTGCAAACAAATTAAAATTTCAAGTTCCATACGCAAGATATCTTCCACAATACAAACTTGGTNGATGGGACGGAAAGATTGGTTTCTTTGGTCTAGGAGGAAATGGATTNGTTAATCATTTAGATGTTATTATTAATTTGCTACATCAGAACGGTGTAGAAATAGATGAACTAGAAGATCAAAGAGAAAAAGTTGATTTACAATTTTCAACAGTTGACAAAGATTATCTAGCAGATAAAATATGGCCTAAGGGGCACGTTGCTGAAGGACAAAACATTGAACTGCGTGATTATCAAGTGGAAGTTATTAACAACTTTTTAAAAAATCCACAAAGTTTACAAGAAGTTGCCACAGGTGCTGGAAAAACAATTATTACTGCGTGTTTATCTAAATTATGTGAGCCTGTAGGCAGGACACTAGTCATAGTTCCAAACAAAAGTCTNGTTACACAAACAGAAGAAGATTATAAAATTGTTGGACTTGACGTAGGAGTTTACTTTGGTGACAGGAAAGAGTTAAACAAAACACACACAATTTGCACATGGCAAAGTTTAAATATCCTTGATAANAAAAGCAAAGACGGTGATGCAAGAGTCACACTTGGTGAATTTTTGCAGGGAGTAAAAACAGTTATCATTGACGAAGTGCATCAGGCAAAAGCAGAAGTTTTAAAAAAACTTCTCACACAACATTTGAATCATGCTCCATTGAGATGGGGGTTAACAGGCACAGTGCCTAAAGAACAATTTGAATTCCAAGCAATATTGGCAGGCATCGGTCCAGTTATAAATCAGATTAGTGCTAAAGAACTGCAAGAAAAAGGTGTGTTAAGTAACTGTCATGTAAACATTGTGCAGATGATTGATACACTTGTACACAAAAATTATCAAGAAGAACTTAAATTTTTAGTAACAAATTCAATAAGAATAGGATATATTTCCAAACTTGTAGATAAAATTTCTAAGTCCGGAAACACTTTAGTATTGGTTGATAGAATAACAGCAGGTGAAAAGTTACAAGAACTTATTCCTAACAGCACATTTATAAGAGGCGAAACAAAGTTACAAGACAGAAAAGATCAATATGAGGAAATAGGAGAGGCAGATAATAAAGTTTTAATTGCAACATACGGTGTAGCAAGTGTGGGTATTAACATACCAAGAATTTTTAATTTAATTTTAATTGAACCAGGCAAATCATTTATAAGAGTAATTCAATCAATCGGAAGAGGCATACGTAAGGCAAAAGACAAAGACTTTGTGCAAATTTGGGATATAACGTCGACTTGTAAATTTGCAAAAAGACATTTAACACAAAGGAAAAAGTTTTATAAAGAAGCAAACTATCCTTTTACAGTAGAAAAGGTTGATTATACAAAATGAGAATATTAACATTAGACAATATAGCATATGAAATGAATAAATTGCCTGATCACGTTAACGAAGACATGAGATTTTCAGTTCTTGACAACAGCAATCCAAAGGAGCCTGATTTTTTCTTTTTACCAATGATATATGTGGAATCTTTTAGTTGTCCTGCAATAGTATTAGAAATAAATGGNCACGAANTAACAATGCCGTTAGATTGGAACATAGCAGTAGGAGATCAAGAAAACAGTGCAAGTGTAGATGTGGTTCCGTTAACAAGTTTAGGTGAAAGAGGATTTGAAGCATTTTTATTCAATCCATTGTCTGGATTTAAAGCAGACTTTGGAACAATAAAAGTTACAAACTTTTACAATGATGTGAAATGGTACTTTCCTAAGATCAAAAACAATCAATTATTGAGTGTTCCGATTACTGAAGGAAAGAAACCTCATTGTGCATTTTTTGTTAAAGACATTAGTAGACAGTGCGAAACTATTGATTACACAGAATTATTGTAGTGCCTAGAAAGACCAAAAAGAAAAAAGCAGAAGACGTAATGATCTTCACATCTCCAGANGGTGGAGAAACCGTTTATGGTCAAACAAATGGTAGAGGACCAAAAGTTTTAATTTCGAAATCAAACAAAGCAACTATTGAAGAAGAACATCAACGCAGACAATATTACATGACTGAAAGAGCAGTTGAGATGTGTTGGAAACATAAAGGCTTGCAAAAAGCGTGGGAGAAGTATATAGTATTACTTGAATTATATGGCTACGAAGAATAATAAATTACCAATCAAAGACATACTTGCGGCTATCGATATGAAGGCAACAAACGTTTGGGATGACTTGTCTGATGATGAGAAAAAGCAGGTAAGTTTCTATTTGCTTAATAGATATGCCAGTGCAATAAAAGGCCCAAGAGCAAAACAAGAATTAACAATTTTAAAAACAAATGAATACTACAACAAGAACTTTTTTACATTAAGCAAACANAAAAAANTNCTTTGGTTACTGTTGTGTGCAACACAAGATGAAGATCGAACAATTAAATGGCATGAATGGATTGGATATAAATTCAAAGATAGTGCAGGAAAAAATAAAACTGCTAAATTCTTAAAAGAAGTATTTACAAACCTAAAAGAAGACGAAATAGAACTATTGTCGAAAATAAACACTGCAAAAGATGTGAAAGCATATGCAGAACAAATGGGAATGAGCAAGGAAGTTATTAAGAAAATACTATGAGCGAAGTATATATCTGCCAACATTGTGGTGCAAAATTTACACGTGAAAAAACTTTAGCAGTGCATATGTGTGAACAAAAGAGAAGATTCACACAAAAGGATGAACGGAGAGTACAACTTGGATATCAGACGTACATTAGATTTTATGAACTGTGTCAGAATCAGCAAGAGCCTAAAACATATCAACAGTTTTGTAAAAGTCCTTATTACACTGCGTTTGTAAAGTTTGGCAGTTTCTTAAGTAACGTTAAACCATTATATCCAGAAAGATTTATAGATTATGTTGTTACCTCAGGCGTCAAATTAGATCATTGGTGTAGAGAAGAACTGTATCAAACATATGCACTAGATGTAATTTTAAAAGAAAGAGTTGAAGACGCTGTCAAAAGATCAGTAAAAAATATGATGGAATGGTCTGATGAGAAAGGTGCTCCTTGGAATCATTATTTCAAATATGCAAGTTTGAATAGAGCAACGCAAGAAATAAAAGACGGAAAAATTTCTCCGTGGCTTGTTTTAAATTGTGCATCAGGGAAGGCTATGTTAAAGAATATGAATGAAGAACAATTACAGATTGTAAGTTACGTTTTAAATCCACAACATTGGTCACTTAGGTTCAAAAGGTCTCCNGCTGATGTTGANATNGTNAAAGAAATTGTNANANAANCAGGACTATGANAGANTTAATAATAGGATCAGACCATCGAGGTTATGAATTAAAGGAAAAACTTTCTGCTTGGCTTTGTCCAGATGATATAGAAAGTGAAAGTAAATTCGATATTGCAGTATTTCAAGATGCAGGCGTCCATAAACCAAAAAGAACAGATTATAATGATGTTGCTATGAAAGTTGCAGACAATATGGTAATTTGCGACAGGGGAATATTGATATGTGGCAGTGGTTTTGGTATGGCAATACAGGCAAATAGATTTAGAAAAGTCAGAGCAGTGGTTTGTAAAAATGTTTCTGATGTAAAACAGGCTAGACAACACAACGATATGAATGTATTATGTATAGGAGCAGATGACACAAATTTTGATACTGCAAAGGCTATGTGTAAAGCATTCTTTACAACAAAATTTTTAAAAGGAAGGCACACAAGGCGAGTTAAAAAATTATATGAAAACAGAGCAACAAATTGAATACATTTACACAAAACTAGGCAACTACTGGCCCAAGTATTCTAACAGGAAACCTGCGGCAAAAATACACAAAGAAGCATACACTAGTTTGATAGGAGTTATGCTTTCAGCACAAAGCCAAGACAAAAGAACTGCAATTGCCTGTAAGCAATTATTTGCACTGGCAGACACTCCTGAAAAAATGATTAAACTTTCCCAAGAACAGATTATAGAAGCAATACGTCCTGCAGGATTGCACAATGCAAAATCAAAAAACATACTAGCAACAAGTTACAAACTACTAATGGAGTATGATGGGAAAGTTCCACAAACACAAAAACAACTTATGGAGTTGCCAGGAGTTGGTCGTAAAAGTTCTGACATCATGATGAGATTCGTTTGGGGAGCGCCTAACATAGCAGTTGATACTCATGTGTTTAGATTGTTATGGAGACTAGGTTGGACAGACACATTAGATGAAAGTAAAAGTGCGGTGATAGTAAATGATACAACACCAGACAAATACAAATATGCGGCTCATATGCAATTAATCACTCATGCAAAA
>PAOW01000004.1 GCA_002710015.1 Methanobacteriota archaeon
CGAGCATGGTAGAGTTGATACTGTGTATCGTGAGTTTCAAATGCCAGCAAGGGCATGTATTTCTAGGTTTGGTAAAGAAAATGTAAGCCAAAAGATGCTCAAAAAGGCTAAAGAAAGTCCTTTTGAGTTTGTAACAATATGTCATGCTACGTTTTTTAGAGATGAATACGACACAACCAAATTTAACGCAGAAAACAAACCTATTGCCTCTATTTACTTTGACGCTGAGGAACAAATTATATTAAGCGAAAGTGGTTTTGATGATTTCCCTTATATGTGTCCTAGATTTCTAAAAAGTAGTTTTGAAATAGGCTATGGCAGAAGTGTGGCAATGGTTAGTTTGCCAGACATACAAATGCTTTCTGCTATGTCACAAACAACAATCAAGGCGGCACAAAAGCAAGTTGACCCACCTTTGCTTGTTCCTGATGATGGCTTTATGTTACCAATACGGACAGTCCCAGGGGGATTAAATTTTTATCGTAGTGGTACAAGAGACAGACTTGAGCCATTAAACATAGGTGCAAACAATCCTCTAGGTCTAAATATGGAAGAGCAAAGACGTAATGCAATACGTAGTGCTTTTTATGTAGACCAGCTTATTTTGTCACAAAGTCCAGCCATGACTGCAACTGAGGTTATGCAAAGGACAGAAGAAAAAATGAGGATACTTGGTCCTGTTTTGGGAAGATTACAAGCAGAATTGTTGCAACCATTGATAACAAGAGCCTTTAACATACTTGCAAAGAACGAGTTATTTCCACCAGCACCAGAATTTTTGACAGAAAACGACATAGAAATAGAATACGTAAGTCCTTTGGCAAAGGCACAAAGGTCAACAGACGTACAAAGTCTATTGCGTTTGGTAGAATTGACACAACCTTTGGCACAAATAGACCCAACTGTAATGGATTATTTGGACATGGATGGTCTTGCTAAACATCTTATCAAGGTTTTGGCGATACCAGCAGTGGCTATAAAGAGTGATGAAGAGGTTATGGTGCTACGTCAACAAAGGCAAGAGGCACAACAACAAGCCATGGAACAAGCACAAGAGCAACAAGGACTAGAGGCATTAGGTAAATCTGCACCAGTTTTACAAGCCATGGGTACTGAGTGATAGCAAAAATGGATTTAGCACAATTACAAGACATAAAACGTCTATATAAAAGGGTTTTTTCAACAGATGATGGCATAAAAGTCCTTGAAGATATGAAACAAAGGTTTTTCTTTGATAAGTCAACATTTAGCAACCAACCACATGAAATTGCTTACAATGAGGGGCAAAGGACAGTGGTTATGTTTTTAGAAAACATGATGACTGACATTGAAAAAGTAGAGCAAATGAAACAACAACAGGAGGCATTAAATGAATGAAGTTGCTGAGGCGATAACCCCACAAGAGAGTGGACAAGCTAACGACCAAGGGCAAGAAACAATTACACCAACACAAACACAACCTACAAATGATGCAGGTGGTTATAATTGGAAAAATGATATACCCGAAGAGTTAAAAGGCACACCATCACTTGATACCATTGAAGATGTACCAAGTCTTATAAAAGGGTATGTACATGCACAAAGAATGGTGGGGGCTGATAAAGTTGCGTTGTTAGGAAAACATGCAACAGATGACGAATACAATGATTTTTACAAAAAGATTGGTAGACCTGATGAGCCTAACCAATATCAATATGAAATAGATGAAAACGCAACAGTGCCAGACGAAACTGTTACTGGCATGTCTAATGTTTTTCACAAAGCTGGTTTGACCCAAAGACAAGCAAACTTTCTAATGAATGAATTTATAGAAAGTGGCATGGGTAGTAACCCTATGTTGCAACCTGCGGATGAAAAGCAAATTTTAGCAAATAGACAAGCAAGTATGGATGCTTTGCAAAAAGAATGGGGCAATGGTTACAATGATAACCTTGCTATTGCTAATTCTGTTATGATGGAGTTTGGAAACATAGAATTACGAGAACAAACACAAAGTGATGGTTCTAAACTAGGTGATAACCCTGACATTATTAGATTATTGGCTAATGTTGGCACTTTTATTAGAGAAAGAGTTAGTGAGGACAAGTTAGCTGGTACAAAAATGGTTGGTGGAATGACTGTTGATGAGGCTAGGGGTAAACTAGGTGAATTAAAAAGACCTGATTCACCATTTTGGGATGCAAAACATCCTGAACATAAATGGTATGTAGAAGAGGCTTTTAGACTCCAAGAAACAGTAGATGGAAATTAATTGTGGACACAAAGGATAAAATTGATATAAGATTAGAAATACTTAGGCTTTGTATGGAAAGTTCTAGTTTGAAAGTACAAGAAAATCCATTACAAAAAGCTGAGGAACTATTTGAGTGGGTTATGCAACCAAGTCAACACAAGCCTAAAAAAAAGGTCGTTGATGAGGTCATAAGCACTTAAAACAAATTGGATAAGCATTTTTGCCCCCGTTTGACAACGTAAAAGTCATGGGGTTCTTCGCATGGGGCGAGGGTAGACCATAAAAATCTAACTTTTTTTTATGGAGAGAGCAAAAATGAGTGTTCAAATCACAACAAGTTTTGTAAACCAATTCTCTAGTAACGTAGCCTTGTTGTCACAACAAAAAGGTTCGATACTTAGAGCTGCGGTATCAGAGGAAAGTGTCAACGGAGAAAAGGCATTTTTCGACCAAGTTGGTGCATCTGCTGCGGTCAAAAGGACTAGCAGACATGGTGACACACCATTAGTAGAAACACCACATTCACGTAGGCAAGTGACCCTTGATACGTATGAGTGGGGCGACCTGATTGATGATAGCGATAAGGTCAGAATGTTAATCGACCCGACCAGTACATATGCTCAAGCTGCGGCTGCGGCTATTGGTAGGTCAATGGATGATGCAATTATTGCTGCGGCTACTGGAACTGCTTTTACAGGTTCTAGTGGTGCAACATCAACTGCACTACCTGCGGGTCAACAAATCGCTGGTGGTTCTGCAAATCTAACGATTGCTAAACTGATTGAGGCTAAAAAGATTTTAGACCTTAATAGTGTAGACCCATCAATACCACGACACATTGTAGTAAGTCCTGACCAAATTGAGTCACTATTGGGAACAACACAAGTAACCAGCAGTGATTTCAACACAGTCCGTGCCTTAACAACTGGTGAGATTAATACGTTCATGGGATTCACGTTCCATGTTTCAAATCGTCTTGCAAAAAGTGGTAATGACAGAACATGCTTTGCATGGGCTGAACAGGGCATAAAGCTAGGTGTTGGTAAAGACACTATGGCAAGAATTGACGAAAGACCTGACAAATCTTATTCCACACAAGTTTTCTATTGTGCCACATTCGGTGCAACCAGAATGGAAGAAGATATGGTAGTATCAATCGTTTGTGATGAATCAGCTTAATAAGGGAGATATGAAAAATGGCAACAGTTTATTCAACGGCTTATAATTCAATCTACCAAGCGGTTCCGTCCTCTTTAGCGAGAGCAAACGAAATTGGTGGTAGAGTAAGAGTAGCTTATGGAGTTTACGAGGCAAGTAGCTTGGCTAGTGGTGACGTAATCAATATGTTTAGATTACCTCAAGGTGCTAGGATTATAGAGGGTAGCTTGTCACATGATGCTCTAGGCTCATCAACAACCCTAGCAGTAGGACATGCGGCTTACACTAATAGTGGTGGAACGGCAGTAGGTGCTGACGGAACACACTTTAAGGCGGCTGCGGCTTCTACAAGTGCGACAGGTAGTGTTGCAGTAGCAAACACACTTGCTTTAGGTAAGTTTGAGTTGGTTGACCTTGACCAAGAGGTTAAAGACAACGGCTTTGACGTTACCGTGAGTATGGGCGGTGCTGCTGGTACTGGAACGATTGCATTAGTCATGTACTATGTAGTTGACTAGATTAGTGGGGGCAAATGCCCCCCTAATTTTTTAAAAAAGAGGTTTATATGGCTACTATTGATTTAGGAAAAATTAAATTCACTTGGCGAGGTGCGTTTAGTACAAGCAACACGTATGAGGCTGATGATGTCGTATCTCATAGTGGTTCAAGTTGGATTTACGTAAATGCGACAAGTAAAACTGGCACAAATGCTGGTAGTCCATCTAATTCAAATACAACGCATTGGAATTTGATGGCTGATGGAACAAGTCCATTAACGACTGCTGGTGACGTTATAACCCATGATGGGTCTAATAGTATAAGGTTGCCCGTAGGTAGTGTTGGACAATCGCTACAAGTAACAAGTTCAAATACATTAGGTTACTCAAACCAAAAAGGTTTTGAGGGCATAGACGTACTAGACAGTAATGTGCCTTTGTATGCTAACACAACGAACACCACAATAGGTGGTACAGATGGTAAACGACCATGGTTAGCAAGATATAATGGTAAATCAGGTGCTAACGCAGATTGGATACCACAAGACCCGTTTGCAAACCCGCATTGTAGTCCTGTCAAAAGGCAACATGACGAACTAATAAGTACACAAACTTGTTTGTTCTTTCTAAATTCAAACCATGAACTAATGAAGTCAGGTTATATGCACCATGGTATTGGTGTTTTTACAAATACAAACTACCTTGACCAAGTGAATATGGTTGGCAATTTGTCTATGGAAAATGGGGGCATGGCAAATGACGAAAAGTTTGTAAGGTTCTGGTATTGTGGTGGCTCTCTTTACATGTTGACAAACAAAGGTAATGTTTGGGTAGCAGGTGAAAATAGTGGTAGCCAATTAGGTTTAGGTCATACAACTGATGTATTCCAATTAGTCAGAAACCCTTACCTTGGTCCTGATGCTACTAATAATGGTGTTACTTGCGAGGTGTCTTGTATCGTTGTAAATGATGCTAGGGGTTATCAAGGTTATGGTAATACACACGCATTTTTCATCTTACATGATGGTCGTGTTATGGCTTGTGGATGGGGTGGTAGTGGTTCGCATGGTCTAGGTAATACAAGTGCCTTTAGTGTTCCAACCATTGTTTCTGGTTTAACAAACATTGTTATGATGAGTGCTGGTTATGATAGCACCTACGCAGTAGATTCCTCTGGTAATGCTTACCATACTGGAACAGATAGGTCAGGTTCATCATCATTGGGTAGTGCAAGAACATCTTTTGCACAAATGACGGCAGTGCAAAATTGTGAACAAATAATTAATGGCACAACCTACTATTACAATGGTGGTGTTGATGCTACTAGTTTTTACATTAATACAACTGGCGATTTGTTTGGAATAGGCAACGCGGCTAATGGTCAGCTTGGGCAAGGCACTACAACAGATAGTTCTACTTGGGTACAAATTGGTGGTAGTGAAAACTTTAGTGCAGTACAAACTGCTGGTAATGCCTCAACAATGAGTATTGTAGCATGGTTAGGTAACTCAAATGGGCAAGACGGTCCGGGCGACATGTACACTTACACCATAGCTAGTAATGTTGGTATGCCCTTTAGAACATTTGGTTACAATGGTCAAGGTCAACAAGCAGTAGGTGATACAACTGCAAATAGTTCTGTTAGAACACCTACTACTCAAACTTTTGGCGATTACCATAATACTGTTACAAGTAGTGCTGATGGTACTGTAAGTAGAACACCATTGACATTCCCCTCTGCAAACATGATTGCATGTTTTCCATTTAGAACGAGTGGCTATAACAACGCTGGATGGTGGGGTATAGATACACAAGGTCGATTGTGGGTTTGGGGTTATTTGGCACAAGCCTACGAGTATCGTAATGCTACTGGTGCTGTAAGTATTACAAAACCATTTTTGTACCCTGCACCAATGCAACACACATTAACTGGTCAGACAGAATGGTGGTTGGGTGATAGCGACCAAAAGTTTGTAGAAATACTTTCATTTGGACATTATTACAATGGCTATTGGACACACATAGCTAGGACAACCAAAGGTGAAATATGGATGATTGGAAATAATCTTTATTACCAACATGGTACAACCCAAAATATACACCACCATTTTTGGCACAAAAGAAACCCATAGGAGTAAGTATGACATATACACCACATTTAGCGAGAAAGTTGTACAAAACGACTTTATCTATGGATGATATTAAACATCCTAACGAATTGCCCTCACCAGAGGGTGCTGGCAAAGACCAAGACTGGTGCAAACCAGTTGTATGGCACATGGTTGATGGCAGTGTTTATGTTACTTTTTGGGATGATTACCTTACTGCTTATAACAAAGATAATGGTGACAAATTTACTATTGCAAGTAGTTCTGATGCTACCAAGGTAAGAGCATTGTATGACGAAACTATAAGGACAGAATACAATCATATGGTAACAGCAAAATATACAACTGCTGAATTAGCTGTTCCTACTGATGACATGAAAACAGACATGACTGCAATGTTGAAAGACATAACTGACATATATGATGCAATGGTTATTATTAAATAAGGTGGTAATATATGGCAACAAGTGCGGTAGATATTTGCAACAGTGCATTAAACATAATAGGTGCAAGTAATATAATATCTTTAGATGAAGATTCTAAAGCTGGAAGAATATGTAAACAAAGATACCCTAATGTGAGGGATAGTGTTTTTCGTAGTCACCCATGGAATTGTTTGATTAATAGAATACAACTGACGGCAAACACCTCATCACCTACTTTCGAGTTTCAATACCAATACGATTTACCTGCTGACCCATTTTGTTTACGTGTTATTAAATTAGAATTTTTAGAAACAGTTTATAGGATTGAGGGTAGAAAATTACTTACAAACGAAAGCCAGCTAAAATTAATTTATGTTGGAAGAAATGAAAATGTAAGTGACTACGACATGTTGCTAAGTGAAAGCATAGCTGCGGCTATGGCTAGTGACTTGGCTTACCCTTTGGTTGGCTCTAATACTCTTGCTCAACAAATGTATGATATGTACCAAAGAAAACTTAGTGAGGCTAGGTTTGTAGACTCTACTGAGGGTACACCAGCACAAACTGAAAACTTACAACAAGCGGGGCAAGTCCAAGCAGATTACTTTCTATTGTCGAGGTTTTAAAATATGGCTAAAGCAAGTCCAGCTTTTCACAATTTTACTGCTGGTGAGTTATCGCCAAGACTTGAGGGTAGAACTGACGTAAGTAAGTATTTCAATGGATGCTCTACACTTAGTAATTTTGTTGTACATCCTCATGGTGGTGCTAGTCGTAGGAGTGGCACTATATTTGTTACAGAGGTTAAAAACAGTTCGCAAAATACAAGACTTATACCATTTGAGTTTAGTGTTACACAAACTTACATCCTAGAATTTGGTAACCAATATTTTAGAATTATAAAAGATGGTGGTTTAGTCATTGCCTCTACTAAAACTGCTAGTGGCATGACTAAAGCAAATCCAGTTGTTGTAACAAGTGTTGCTCATGGATTTAGTGATGGCGACAACGTAAGAATTAAAAACACTGTTGGCATGACTGATGTTAATAATAAAGAGTTTGTTATAGCTAACGTAACAACAGACACATTTGAGTTACAAGGTATAGATGGCACAAACTTTGGAACATACACTAGTGGTGGAACATTAGAAAAAGTTGCAGAGGTAACTACACCATATTTAGAAAACGAGTTAGACAGAATTAAATTTACTCAAAGTGCTGATATTATGTATTTAGCACATCCATCTCATCCAGTACAAAAAATTGCAAGAACAAGCCATAGCGATTGGTCAATAAACCAAGTCGATTTTAGGCGAGGTCCTGTTATGGATGACAACGATAATGATGACACATTAACTGCAAGTGGTAGAACTGGCACAGTAACAATTAACGCAAGTGCAGATACGTTTGTAAGTACTGATATAGGTAGATTAATAAAACTACATGATGGGTTTGTGCAAATTACTGTTTTTACAAATGCGACAACTGTACAAGGGGTTGTAAAGGAAAATGAGGATAGACGAGCAGAGTTAATGCCCTCTTATTCTGCTAATACAATACAATTCTTTGAGGGTGACCCTAGTGGCAGTAATTTAGAACACAACGACAGAATTGTAGACACTGCGGCTAAGTTTGTAGAAGAGGGTTTTGAGGCTGGTATGAAAGTTACCATAGCTGGTGCTAGTTCCGCAACAAACAACAAAACTGATGCCTTAATAGTTAGTGTTACACAAGATACAATATTGTTTGCACCTAGTGTAGATTTAGTAAATGGTGCAGTAGGTCCTGCTATAACTATTACTGGTAACCTTGATGCTGACAATAGATTTGCCTTGGGGTCATTTAGTGCTACTACAGGCTACCCTACTTGCATTAGTTTTTTTGAAGAAAGACTTGTTTTCGCAGGAACAAATGAACAACCACAAACAATATTTTTTAGTGTGGCTGGTGATTTTGAGGACTTTAAGGATGGTATTTTATCAAGTAGTGCATTAAATTACACGATAGGTAGTAACCAAGTAAACGTCATAAGATATTTATCTGCTGGTCGTGCTTTGTTAGTGGGAACGACAGGGGGTGAGTTCTCAGTTTCATCAACTGATGATGCACCAATTTCCCCCACCAATACTGTTATTAGACGACAAAGTAACTATGGTAGTGCTGACATACAACCTGTGAGTGTTGGCAACGTAACTTTGTTTGTGCAAAGAGCAAAACGTAAATTACGTGAATTAGTATTTGATTTTAATACTGACTCTTATTCTGCACCTGATATGACCATTTTAGCAGAACATATTACTGAAAGTGGTATTAGAACCATTACGTATCAGCAAGAGCCTGACAACGTAGTATGGTGCGTTCTCAACAATGGCAAGTTATGTGGCATGACTTATAGAAGAGAGGAAGAGGTTGTTGCATGGCATAACCATGACATAGCTGGTACTTTTACTGGTGTTCATGCTCTTAACTCACCTACATCACAAACATACAATTATGGCATTGTAGAAAGTGTAGCAGTATTGCCAAGCGAGTTAGATGAAGATGATTTATATATTATTGTTAAAAGAACAATAGGTGGTGAAACAAAACGATTTATTGAAAGATTTAACTTTTTTGATTTTGGGTCAAACATACTTGATGCGTACTTTGTGGATAGTGGTTTGACATACTTTGGTAGTCCTACAGTTTCATTAAGTGGATTATTGCACTTAGAGGGTCAAGTGGTAGACATAATAGCTGATGGCTCTGCTCATCCACAAAAGACAGTTACTAATGGTGCAGTTACTTTAGACAGGTCAAGTACAAACGTACACATTGGTCTTAAATTTGACAGTGTTCTAAAAACCATGAGGGTTGACGCTGGTGGTACTGAGGGTACAAGCCAAGCGAAAAATAAACGGATACATGACGTTACTGTAAGATTTTTTAGGAGTGTAGGTGCTTTGGTTGGTAGCGACCCTACTAACTTAGACAGAATACCTTTTAGGTCTAGTGCAGATTTAATGGACAAAGCAGTTGCGTTATTTACTGGAGACAAAGACATAGAGTTTAGGGGTGGTTATGATAGCGACGGGTTTATAACCATAAAACAAGACCAAGCATTACCCCTAACAGTATTGGCTTTATATCCAAGGTTACAAACATTTGACAGGTAAATATGAGATACATTGATTACATAAAAGAACATGCTGAAGAGATTATGGAATATGGCATGAATAAAAATTATCCACCTAGCCTTATAGGTAAATTGTACAATCCTGAAAAATTTGAAAACCAAGGATGGAGTTACACACTTATAGACAAAGGTTATCCAATATTTTGTGGTGGTATACATCCATTGTGGGAGGGTACTGGAGAGGTTTGGTTTTTTGGTAGTAAAAGGCTAAATGACCATCCAATAAAATATATTAAGTCTTTTAAGAAAAAGGCATTGGAGCAAATTGAAGAACACAACATTATTAGATTACAAGCACCTATAAGAATGGAATTTGAGGTAGCTAGGCGATTCGCACAATGGTGGGGATTAAAAGAAGAGGGTATTATGAAAAAATACTACAAAGGGCATGACTACGTTATGATGGGATGGGTTAGGTAAATGTCAGCAACAATGGCTTATATGGGGTTATCAGCCCTAACTGGTATAATGAAAGCGAGAGCTGGTTATAAGAGTGGTATGCTTAAAGCTGCGGCTCATCAATTCAACGCAGAAATATCTAATAGAAATTATCAATTTAGTCTTGTTGAAAGCCAACAACGTAAATTTTTAGATGATTTGCAAATAAAGAAATTTATTAAAGAACAAAAGCAAATCCTAGACAATATAGATATGGCAAATCGTAGCAATGGTTGGATTGCTAGTACTGGTACACCATTAAAAGTAGCCATGGCAAGTGCTATGGATATGGATGAAGAGGTAGCCATTGCAAAATACAATAGCCAAGTCGCACAACAAAAAATAGAGCAACAAGGGTTGCAAGATAAATTACAAGGCAGTTTACAAAGTATGTATGCCTCAAACCAAAGAAGTGCGGCTAGGACTGGCTTTACAACATCTTTGTTAGGAACTGCAACCAACATAGCAATGATTAAGGCATATGGATAATTATGAAAGTACCAATTTACAAAACACAGGGAACTAGAACATCTGAAAGTGGTGGAATACGTTTTAACGTATCTGCTAATCCATCAGGGTTTAGTATCGCTGCTGATGCTGAGGCAAATTTGTATGGTCAATTGGAAACTACATTTACCAAACTTTTAGAACAAGAAACTAAAGTACAAAGAGAGGGTGAATTAACAAAAGCACAAAACTCTTACAACGCAATTAATCAAAAGGATGAGGCTGACACGTTGTTACAATCTCCTAACAAAATGAGCAATTTTTATAGGTTGAGAGAGTTAAGCAATTACCAAACAGCCGTGACTGGAATTAAAGACAAAGTAGTTAAAAAAAGGTTTGATTCGTGGAGGTCATCACAACTGACTGACACAAAAGGCAGAATATTTAAACAACAAAGAGTAAAAATTATAGATGGTGCAAAAACCGAACAACTGGCATTGGCTGACCAATTTATCACCAAAATGACTAACGCAAAGGTAGGTAGCCTTGATTATTTAAAGGCACAAGATGGTTTATTTAGACCTTTGCAAGAGGTTACAAATCAAGATGGCACTAAAACCATGGTAGGTGGAGTTATACCTATGATGGTCAATATGGGTCTTATGAGTAATGAAGAGGCTTATAAATTTACTAAAAAAGCACGTAGTAAAGTGGCAGAAAATAAAGTGAGGATGTTATTTAACGATTACAACCAAAATGATGATTATGCTGGTTTACGTGCATTAACAATGAAAATACAAGACCCTAATGATGGAGATTTTAAGTATCTTACCAATGAGGCAAGGACAGAATTAGCTAAAAAATCCATTATGTTGAGTGAGCAAATACAAAAACAAGTTATATCAAATGATGCTAAGAAAACTGCAAATGAGATAAAAGTATTAAAAAATAATCAGCTCAAAAATTTTACTGAGATGATGACAACAATACAAAAAGCTACACTCAATGAAGAAACAGACGCAGACAACAGTGGTACTCCTATGCCTACTGCAAACGAGTTGTTAGACATGTTAAGTGCTAAAAAGATTGATGTTGCACAATACAACACTCTAAGCAGTGCAATCATGGGTGACAACGCACCACGCAACAATCCAACTGTGATAGTAAATTTTACAAATGAGTTGCAAAACGCTGATACACCCCAAGCAGTCGATAATATTCTAAAAAAATATTCTCATAAAATAGGGCAAAAGGGTGGTCTTAAATTAGAAACTTGGAATGGTTTTATGGCTCAAGAACAAGCCTACAAACAAAAAACACCTTTTGCTATAAAACAAAAAAGGTTTTTAAGTGTTTTAAAAGGGTCAATAGGTGAGGACAAGGAAACAAATATTTTTACAAAAGAGGCTGAAAATCCTGAAAGGGATGAAAGAATGGCAAGAGCCATTAACCAATATATTGAATTAACAATGGATGAGAAAAACCCATTAGACCCTGAAATAGCATTTAATGTTGTTTTAAATAATTACAAAAACGCAATAAAAACTGGTTTTAATACAACAATGATTAGTGAGCAAATTTTAAATAAAATGAATTTGCCAACTGATTTTGTGCCTAATGATATTATGAAATGGGATGCACAAAAATTTAATATGGCAAGGAGGCTTATTAAAAATGCACCAAATAGAACAGTTGGTAACAAACACTCAGGTAATTTTAAAGATGGCAATGTTGCAAGTGGTCAAGATGGTTTTACAGCGATTGGCAAAGCAATAGAATTAAGAAAACTTAATATTATTGAGGCACATGTTAAAGAACAAGTAAGGCTATCAGAAATAGCTAAGAAAAAAGCCAAAGACAACAAAATGACGGAAGAAAACCCTGACACTGAAAATGATGGTAACATATTTACAGATAGCTTTGATTGGGTAAGAAACAAATTTATGGGTGAAGAAGATTTAAGTAAAAGAGAAAAGACAAGGCAGTAGGACAATTTATGAGTGACAATACTACATATGGAACAGAAACAACGTGGTTAGATGATTTAAGCACAGAAACAGCTATACAAAACATGGCTTATTCTAATGAGATGCAAGAAATCGCTAATTCTGGTGTTCCACAAGATGCTCATTATCTTGTTAGTCAAAATGCACCAGCAGTCACAAACGACAATGAACACGAAAACCATTTAGACGAAAGTGGTCTAATGGAGAACGCAGATTGGGTAAATGCTAGTAAGATACTTTACAAGTATTTTGAAAGTTCTGATGGCATGAAAAGAAATAGGGCTGAAAACATTATTGACGCTGAGGCAATGGGTTATAAACAACCTCTTGATGGTATGGGTGGAAGATATGGTGATGAATTTAAACCCCTAGAGATACCAATGCAAAACATAACAAACCAATCAAGGTCTAAAGGCACACCTATGAGTGATAGAGATTACGCTGAATGGGGTTTAGAATTTATGGGTATGTTTAATTGGAATTTAGCAAACATGGGTTTGCGTACTGCACAATTAGGTCTTGGTGATACAAGTGCAAAGGCTACTCCATATGGCGACCCTGCGTTAGCTATGTATGTAGCAATGGATATGTATGACAAATTGCCTAATTGGACTTGGAATGGAACTAAAAGGGCATTTAAAGGGGTTTTAAGCGACCCCTCAACGTATGTAGGACTAAGTACGTTAGGATTAGGGTTTGTAGGCAAAGGGGCTGTTAAAAAAGCCTCTAAAAGCCAAATAAAGCAATTTCTAAAAAAGTCAGTAGCCTCACCATCAGCCATAGTTGCTTACGAGGGTGGACTTTATGCAGGTGGTGACAATGCTTTTAGACAAAGTGTAAAGCTATTATCTGACACACAACGTGAGTTTGACTATGGTAGCTTTGGTCAAAGTGTAGTTTTAGGCATGACTTTTGGTGGTGCTATATCAGTAGGTGCAAATAACTTATATAGAATACTACCAACTGAAAGAGCCATAAAAAATGTTTACAAAACTGCTGGTGAGGCACAAAACAATTTAGTTAATTTTCTAAAAAATAGCATGGAATCAACTGAGGTTGTAGGTGATACCTCACGATTTGGTGTAACAAACCCAGAAATAAAAGGCATTGAAAGAACAAGAGAAAAGGTTGCAGAGAAAGGCATACCAGCAAAAGAGGTAAAAACTAGGGTAAAAGACGTAGTTAGAGCTGGTGTTATAATCGACAATCCTAAAGAAAGTGACGATATTGTAGCCTTAATAGGTAAAGAATACAAAATACTAGAGGATGGTTGGGAGGCATATGGTGGTGGCTACTTTGACAGAAAGGTTGTAGTTGAAACTCCTGAGGGTAATTTAGCAGAAATACAGTTTTGGTCAAAAGGCATAGCAAGAGTAAAAGAAAGTATGCACGAGATATACGCTGAGACTAGAAAAATTGAGCCACTTGTAAAACAAGGTACGGCAACACAAGAGCAAGTTACAAAATATAATGAATTATTGGTTAAAAGTGATAATATAGCGGTAGAGGCATTAGTAAGCGATATGGCTGGTTGGAAAGATTTATATGTACAAATGGGTATGAATGTTGAGCCATACTTACAATTAGCACAAAGTGGTGGTGCAACATGAGTATACCTAAGAATGAGCCAAATAAATTTGATGTAAATGATGGTCAAGGCGACTTTTTTAAAGACAATAGTTACACCAATAATCAAGATGTAAACGCACAACCATCTTATGAATTACCAAAAGGTGAGTTTAGTGTATATGGTGAAACTGTAAACCCTGACCATGAATTAGTGCAATTAGCATTTAATGGTAAATTTACTCAACAAGTAGGCAAATTATTAGGGTTTGATTCTTGGAGTGTTTTAGGTAAATCCCAAGAAATAATATCTGAAAAGAAAAAAATACTTAATCAAGGTGTTGATGAGCAAAAGGTTGTTGCTGACAAAATTGTACTAGACAATAATTGGAATAGCTACATTGACCAACCTGAGGGTAGTAGCACCATCAATCTAAATGAAATTGATGTAGATGCAAACAACATATACCACCAAGACAGTAGCAAAATACTACTAAACGATATTAAGACAAGTGGTGGTCAAAAACGACAACCTATTAGTTTGTTACAATTGCCTAATGGTAGATACCAAATACTTGATGGCGAAAATATTGTTAATTTAGGTAACAAAAATAATTGGGAAAACGTACCAGCAAGAGTTTTTACAAGCCAAAAAGAATACAATAAATACAAAAAACTTACGGGTGCTAAAGGTAATGACGAGTTAGATTTTGAGCATTTTGACTCCCAAATTATTAGCAAAATAAATAATGACAAAACAGTAAACAATGCTGGTTCTGGCTTGGCAAATAACAAGGGTGTTGTTGACCAAGTAGATGGCTCTGCTACTACAACAGAGTTCTTAAAGAAAGCTGAGAGTGATAGAAAATTTTATAGTGTTGGTGGTGATGTAAAAAATGGCAAAAACATATTTGGCGAAAATATGTTTAGTAATGCTGAGGCTGAAAACATTGCAGTAGGAATAAAACAAAAAGTTCAAGTAAAGCCTGATGAAGAGGGCAACCTTATTGATTTTAGAGCCTATGGTTTAGATGGGGGCAAACCTAATCCACAAGACCAAAAAATACCAGACGAAAATTCTGTTTATTTTGCCATGAACGAAATAAGTAAAAATGGCAATTACAAAGAAAGAATTAATGAGGGCAATAGAGCAAAAGTTACGCAAGAGGCAACAATAAAACTTGCTAACTTGATTGGCATAGACCCAGAAAAGCTAAAAAAGACCATACAAGGTAGGCATAGTGGTGGTGTAATTGTTGGTGACCAAATGGGTTTAGCCGAAACAATGTTGGCGGCTAGGCAATTACTAGTAAACGAAACAGCGTTATTAGACAAATTGGCGGCTAAAGCCATCAATGGTACTGACGCTGACAAGTTAGCATTTAAGACACAATTAGAGTTAGTTGCTCAATTACAAGCACATATTAAAGGCTCTCAAACTGAAATTGCACGAGCCTTGGCACAATTTAAGATACCAACACGTAGTGCAGATGGCACAAATCCTCTTGCAAGTGAGGATATATCACAAATTCTATCTGAGCATGGTGGTAGTGATGGAATTAGCGATACGGCTAAAATGTACCTACAAGCTGGTGACACTAAGAATAGGATGAATTTTGCAAGAGAGGTTAGCAAGTATAAGAAAATTGGTGATGCACTTTATGAAAGTTGGATAAATATATTGTTATCCTCACCAGTAACCCACATTAAAAACGTAAGTGGTGCTTTTTTACAAATATTCGCACATTCTATTGAAACAGCCGTACAAGTAGGGGTTAATCGCACTGGCATGATGCTAGGTGGTAGTGATAGTGGTGTTAGATTTAGTGACGTAAATGCTCAAGTATTTGGCATAATGATGAGTTTGCAAGATGCGTGGAAAGCTGCGGGTAATGGTCTTAAATATGGCGACAAAGTTATAGCTGGTAGTAAATTAGACAATGGGGGCAAGGTTTATAGAGAAAAAGCCTTTAGTATGGAGGGAACAGGAGGTTTTGCTACTGCTGTAAATGGATTAGGTAGGGTAATGACCTTGGACAGAATCCCAACAAGAGCATTAGAATGGGAAGATAATTTTTTTAAAACCATGGCTTCAAGGCAATTTATTTATGAACAAGCCATGAGAACTGGTAGAAATAAAGGTTTAGAGGGTGATGCTTTAGCAAGTCATATTGCTGAGTTTGTTACTAATCCACCACCAGATGTTTTAAAAGGTAGTGATGCACATGCAAGATATGTGACGTTACAAACTGATTTAGACCAAGTGGGTAAAAATTTAGCTGGTATTAGAAATAACGCATTAATGAGGTATTTTGTACCTTTTTTCAAAACACCATACAATGCAACCAAATATGCCTTAATAGAGAGGTCATTTTTATCCTCATGGAGTAGCACATACAAACAAGCAAAAATTAGGGCTGAAAGTCCTAATGCTACAATGGATGATAAAATACAATTTCAAAAAATGAGAACAAAAATGCACATGGGTAATGCTACGGCAATGACCATTGGTTTTTTGACTGCTCAAGGATTGGTTACTGGAGCAGGTCCTACTGACCCTGATTTACGTAAATCGCTTATTAGGACTGGTTGGAAACCTTATAGTATTAAGGTTGGCGACAGTTATTATAGTTACCAAGGTGCTGAACCTTTTGCGAGTATATTAGGTTTGGCTGCGGATGCCTCAGAAACTATGTTTGATGGCAGTTTACCTGAGGGTGAAGATGATAAGTTAGCTATGGCTATGATGGTCATGTTGAGTAACCAAGTTACTGACAAAACATTTATGCAAGGCTTTAGTCAATTAGTAAGCACTATAAGTGACCCACAAAGATATGGTGGGGGCATGGTAGAAAGTTATATAAGGTCATTAGTACCTAGAGTGTTTGCGTTAGGTGAAAAGATACAAGACCCAAGTGTAAGATATGCTAGGGGATTGGTAGATAATCTAAAATCACAAGTTCCTTGGTTATCTAACGATTTAGAACCAAGACGTAACGTATGGGGCATGAAAATTATGGTAGGTGACACATTTGGACCTGCTGTTTTAAGTCCTATTTACGTAAGTCATTTAGGTGAAAATTATAGGAATGACACTGGTACTGCATACATGCCAGATAGAGGAAAACGTGCATATGCTTTGGATGTAGAGTTTGTAGACCGAGACAATGGTATATGGTGGTCGCCAAAACCTCATGCTGAAACAATAAGTCATCCAACTGCAGGTGCAATAGAATTAGGCGATAAAGAAATAAGTGTTTTTCATCAAGTTAGTGGCATGTTTCTAATAGAAGAATTAGAAAATGCTATGAAAACTGACGAATACAAAATACTTAAACAACAATTCCTAGCAAGTGATAGAAAATCTGACCTTGTAAAAGATAAATTATATTCGTTGCTTGATTTGGCACAATTACAAGCCAAAAGAAGAGCAACAGAATGGATGTTTACAAATGACGAATCGCCATTTAAAGACCAATTAAACTTAGACATTGATAAGATAATTGAAGAAAAAAATATGGAAAATGAGGTTTTTAAGAAAGATTTTAAAAACATACAAATGAAAGGTACATTTAACTAAAAGGAGTCATTATGACAGTATCAACCACCTTAAATAAAGTAAGTGCTAACGGAGATGGTAGCACCCATATATTTAACTACACATTTAAGATTTTTGCTGACACAGATTTACAAGTCATTGTTAGGTCAAGCACTGGTGTAGAAACTACACAACAATTGAATGTTAATTATGTTGTTACTGGTGCTAATAGTGACAGTGGTGGTACGGTTTTATTTAAATTTAACACTGGTAATACAAGTGATATAAATTACGCAACTGCAGATAGTAGACCACCATCAGGTAGTACTGTAACAATCACACGTATTGTGCCACTTACACAAGTTACAGATTACGTGGCAAATGACCCTTTTCCTGCTGATGCCCATGAGACTGCTTTAGACAGATTGACCTTTATTGTACAACAAATACAAGAGGAATTAGACAGATGTATTAAAGCTAGTCCTACCAATACTATTAATTCTACTGCTTTTACTGTTGGTGTGAGTGATAGAGCAGATAGATTATTTGGATTTGATGCACAAGGTGAGTTAACAGTTTCTACACAAGCAAGTGACGTAGCAAATGCACAACAAAATGCAAGTAACGCTGCGGCTAGTAATACTAGTGCTGGCAATCATAAAGATGATGCACAAAAATTAGCAACAAACGCTGTTGATACACAATTTACTTTAACAGATGGAACGACTGGTTTTAGTGCCTTACATTATTTTACAAAATCTAGTCAAATAGCCACAAACCTTAATCTACCTACAATTACAAATAGTGACGCTGGTAAATTTTTAAGAGTGAATAGTGGATTAACTGGTTATGAGTTTATTAGTCCACCTAGTGAAAACGCAGTATTTTATGGTTTGAAAAAAGATGAGGCTGGAACGGCTACTTATGGAAAACTAAGGCAAGATAATAGTGTAGTTGGTGGTGGTGGAACGTACACATTAAGTGATTACACCAGTTACTTTTTTGCAACTGCTGGTGTTGGTTTTAATGTAAATGCAAGTGGTCATCTTACTATAACAACACCATAAAGGAGATAAATGGTCGTAGCAGAAACATTAGCGGGTATAGCACTTGTAAAGTCAGCAACAGAGGCAATAAAAGGAGCAATAGGGACTGCACAAGATGTCACCAGTTTAGCCAAAGATATAGACAGGCTATTTGAGGGTGAAAAGCAAATACAAGCAGATAGAAGAAAAGCACACGACCCATTAAGCATGAAAAGTGTTGCAGAGGAGACTATAAATTACAAATTGGCACAAGAACAAATGGATGACATGCGACAATTAATAGACCATAGATTTGGGTTTGGAACATGGCAAGGTATAGTAGCTGAACGAGCAAGAAGAATACAAGAGGCTAAAGAATTAGCTAAACAAGAGGCAAGACGTAAACAAAAGAAACAAGATGAGATTGTTGAGGCAACACTAATATTTTTTGGCATTTTAATAGGATTGGCTGTTTTAGTATCAGCCATAATTTTTACATTAAGGGCAACAGATGGATAAACCAAAAGAAAAACCAGTAGCAATATCAATAAAAGAAAATTCTTTTGAATTGATTTTACGCATACTTGGTAACGAGTTTGTAGCAATCAAAATAGGCTCTACTAATTTTAGTGGTAAATTAATCGCTGGTGGTGTTTTGTTACTCTTTTTTACTTTTGTTATTATGGAGTTGTTTGGATTACATGATTTACTAAAGGGATGATGGGTATTGTATATGCAAGGGTTATGGAAATGACAAAATATGAATTTGAAAAAGGGAGTGAAATAGCAAAAAGCCTAGATACTAATGGTGACAAAATTATTACTGACAAAGAATTTTTAATGAAAGAACGTATGATTTTTTTAGAAAATGAGGACAAGAAACAAGACCAACAAAGGTATCTAGTTTGGTTTAGTGCATTAAGTGTTACGATATTTATTGTTGTTCTAATGACACCTATTATACCAGTAGAAAGAATTAGTCACCTAAGTGGCATAGCTGAAATATGGGTTATTAGCAACATGGGAGTGATAGGCAGTTTTATAGGTTTTACACAAATAGCAAAACGAAAAAATATGGAAAAATAATAATTTATGATAAGGTATATGTATGTGGAATTTATTAATTAGTCCGTTAGCAAATTTAGCTGGCACTTATCTACAAGGTAAAGTAGACGAAAAAAAAGCCAATAGTGAGGTAAAGGTTGCCCTAGCAAAAGCTAAAGCAACTGTTTACACAAAAGAGGCTACTAGTCAAATGCTCAATGAAGAGAGTTTGACTAATCAAATGGCAGGGTCATGGAAAGACGAGTTCTGGACTCTAATTTTTGGCTCAATACTACTAGCTTGTTTCTTGCCCTTTTCACAAGAATATGTGAAAGAGGGTTTTATTTTTTTAAATGAACATTGCCCACCATGGTTTCAAAATTGTCTTTATATAAGTATAGGGGCAAGTTTTGGGTATCGTTTTGGTAAGCAAGGTTTACAAATGATTAACAAAAGAGGGAGTAAATAAATGGCATATGGTAAAAAAATGATGACAAAGAAAAAGCCTATGAATGGTGCGTTGAAAGGTAAACAAAAGACGTTGCCAGCATTTTTGAAAAAAAAAATTATAAAAGCTAAGAAAAAGAAAAAGTAATGGCAAAAAAGCCTAGAAATTATCGCAAGGAATATGACACTTACCATGGTAAGCCAAGTCAAATTAAAAGGCGAAATAGTCGTAACGCGGCTAGACGTAAGTTAAAAAACGTCAAGGGTATCAAGGGTAAAGATGTACACCATAAAGATGGTAACCCACGTAATAACAAAAGGTCTAACCTTGCAGTAGTTTCTAAGAGTTACAATAGGTCAAGAAATAAAAAGAAAAAGTAATATGTTTAATTTATCAGACAGAAGTTTATCTAGGCTTGAGGGTGTAAATGACGATTTAGTTAAGGTCGTTAAATATGCCATAGAGGTAACAACAGTAGATTTTGGTGTTATTTGTGGTATGAGGACAATAGAAGAACAAGAGGAATTGTTTAAGAGTGGTGCTAGTCAAACCATGAAAAGCAAACATCTTGAGGGTAATGCAGTCGATTTGATGGCATACATAAATGGTAGAGGCACTTGGGAGTTAAATGTTTATGATGAGGTAGCTGAGGCTATGCGATTAAGTGCCATAGAGCATGACATACCAATTAGATGGGGTGCATGTTGGAATGTTAGAGACTTGAGGGATTGGGATGATAGCATGGAAAACGCAATGAATCATTACATTGATACTAGACGTAGTGAGGGTAGGCGACCATTTATAGATGCACCACATTTTGAGTTAATGGATGGCGACTAAACGAAAAAAGAAACAAGTTAATTTAAGTGTTGGTAGAGGTGAAAAACTACCTGCAAGTCGTGGTGGTGGATTAACAGCTAAAGGTAGAGCAAAATATAATAGGGCAACAGGGAGCAAATTAAAGGCACCTGTTACAGGTAAAGTAAAAAAAGGTAGCAAGGCGGCTAAACGCAGAAAGTCCTTTTGTGCAAGGTCTAGGGGATGGACAGGAGTGCGTGGCAAGGCGGCTAGGAAAAGGTGGAAGTGTTAATATGAAAGCAGACGAAGTTTTAAGATTATTAGAAAAGCATGAGGAAGAGTGTAATAGACGTTATACGAAAATAGAAAAGTCATTAGATTCGTTAGATTATAAATTATGGGGATTAGCAATATTAATTATTGGTACAGTTTTTTTACCAAAGGTGTTATTATGAAAAATGAAATACTAATAGTTTTAGGTATTTGGGGATGGTCATTTATAGGAGGTTTTTTGTATGGCTAAAAGAGGACTATATGCAAACATAAATGCAAGAAAGAAAAAAGGGATAAGCAGAAGTAAGAAAAAATCTACTATATCCCCTAAAGCATACGCAAATATGAAAGCTGGTTTTCCAAAGAAGAAGAAAAAGAAAAAGGCTTAAAACTCTATTTTCTTTTCAAAATCTACAAAGACTACATTTGATTGTGGATTGTCTTTGTATACGTTTACCCATTCCTCAGCACCATCCCATACGTTGTGCTTTTCCCATGTATCCACGGCAACATTCATAAAACTTTCTTTTTCTTTTGGGTTTTTGTCACCAAATATAATATCTGCGTAAGCACATATTTCACTTGGATGACCTGAATACATCCCTAACATTTCTGCAATAACTAAAGTTTGTTTAAAATTAAGTGGGGAAACTTTGCCCCACTTTTCACTTAATGTTTTCCAAGATTGTTTCATTGTCACTCCTAATCTAAATCATCTAAGTTAGTTGTTAATTGATATTGACCAAGCAAAAACGTACCATGGTCAAATTCTACATTGTATAATGGTGTTCCATCATCTTTTGTATGGACACTTTTAATTACACCATGACAAGCATGGACAATGTTTTTTTCTTTATCTAATCCAAAAACATTGTCACCTACCTTGTATGGGGCAAAAGATTTATTTTTAAGCATAATAATCCTTTTCATTCTTTTGGTTAAACGCACTAGTCAAGCCTACCCATGGCATATGCCTTAATGCCATTGTCATTAAGGACTTTGGCAAAAGCATTAGCATAGGCATTTTTTCTTTCGTAGCTTTGTCCAAAGCCACTTACCCATATGGTGTATCCACCATAGTAAGAGTCTTTCCTACCTATTCCCATGCTTTTTAACCAAGTAATAAACTTGCCTCTTGCTGGTTTAATGTTTACCCAAGCAAAACCACAAACTCCATCATTGACGAAGTACATAGGCTTTTTCGGGTCAATATCGTCACCAAGTGGTGTAGTAGGACTACCTACGACCATTGGTGTAGGTAAGGCATCATTGCCAGCTTTTACACCAGCCAAATCTGCTTTTACGTAGAGGTCATTGAAATCAACCATATCAGCTCCTTTTCTGTTAGTGATTAACATTAGTCTATAAACTCATATATTGTTTTACCAATTACCTTGGTTTTAATGTTGTCTCTTTTGTAAATGTCAAACCACTTTTCAAAGTAATTTTCTAACTCTTTAAAAGTGGCAAAAGTTTTTTTGACCAATTTACCCTCTTTAAGAACAACTGCTTTTTTTGGTAATGTCGTCATTTTTTTCATTATAAACTTTCCAAAACTTTTTTTACTTTCGCAATTTCTTCACTAAATTGTTTTATCCAAAAATGTTGTTTGTTTTTTTGTGCGATTTTTAAATTATGCTCCATGGCTTTAATTCTATTTTTTAAATGTTTTTTCATGGTCATTTTTTCTCCTTACAGTACTAATATAATGCTATTGTCTTAATAAGTCAATAGGTAAAGCAAAATAAATTTTATTTGGCTTGAGCATTGAATTACGAGGTGAGTGATAGAAATTTTTTTAAATTAGCTATTGACATATATGGACACACATGCTATATTATATATGTAACGTGGAAAGAGAGGTGACAAATATGACTCCAAAAATTGTCAAAACTTTCAATCACAATGATGGTGGTCGAGAGAAATATTTTAAAGGCACTACAGGTGATTGCGTAACACGAGCAATCGCAATAGCTAGTGGCTTGGACTACAAAAAAGTCTATGACGATTTATTTGCTTTGAACAAAGAGTACGTCAAAACAAGTAATGACAAAGTAGCAAAAGCTATTAGAAAACGTGCTAATGGCTATAGTCCTAGAGATGGTATGTTTAAAGACGTTTACCATAAATATATTTTAGGACTTGGTTTTAAGTGGATACCTACCATGACTATTGGTAGTGGTTGTAAAGTCCACTTGCACCATAGTGAGTTGCCAAAAGGTACGTTAATAGCGAGGGTAAGTAGACACCTTTGTGCTGTTATTGATGGTTGTATAAACGACACGTATGATTGCTCAAGAGGGGGCAAAAGATGTGTCTATGGCTACTACCTCAAAGAGCCTAAAGACGTAAGCGATTCAATAAAGACATATGAGGATTTATTGAAAGCATGGGCTGGGGTTGGTTGTCCAGTTGCAAAAAATCTGAAAGGTAAATTAGCATGAATACAATAAAGCACCTTACAGGACCTGACCTTTGTAAAGAGTTGAAACAACATATCTTTACATTGGACAGTGGTATAAAAATGCTCCACCACAAGTTTGTGGTGGGCATGTATTTTGATGACCCACTTAGCAATGACCACAACAATAAATTGTTAGAGGGTAAAACAAAAAACGATACTATTTATCGTGAGAAAAAAGATGCAGTGCATTTTGTTTTTAACCATGAACGTGCTTATCGTTTTCAAGCATTAGAAGAAATTGCCCATGACGTAGATTACTGGAAAACCAAAAAGAAAGATTATTGGAAATTGGTTGGTGACGTTTGGGTAGACCAAGAAAACATTTATGAAAACCTAGATGGTTGGCATGACATATTGTTTCATGGCGATTACAACGATACTCCCAATGCTAGTCATGGCATGATGGATGAGAGTGATAGAAAATTTTACAAAAGCCTACCTAGTGAATTTATGATATATCGAGGTGGTGTAGACCAATATGCTTACTCTTGGACTTTGGACAAAGAGAAAGCAAAGTGGTTTGCGAATCGTTATAAAAATGACTACGAGGTTTTTGAGAAAAAAGCTAAAAAGAAAAATGTGATTGCATACAACAATAGTCGTGGAGAGAAAGAAATTATATACGATTATTTTGCTTGATTGATAAAAGCAAAAGACTATAATGACAGGTACGTTTGGTTATGGTGTCAGCCTTAACCTCACTTTCCACAAATTTGAAATTAAGGCTGACTTTGTTTTTTCTCCTTACGTAGATTAACATTGTTGAATGGGGTTGGTGGTTATTTCCTTTTCTTGCCAACCTCATTTTTTTTGTATTTACCTATTGACTTAAAGCGACACATGTATTATATTAGTAGTGTGGAAAGAGAGGTAAATATGAAAATCACAAAAAATACCAAACAAGTGTCTAACCTAAATGACTTAGGTTTATCTAAAAAAGAAATTGCAATTATGAACGAAACTGCAAAAATCTACGAAAAGAATTGTGGACAATGTGGTGGTGATGGTGTTTGGAAAGCAGGACCAATCACCAATGGTGTCCCTGCTAGGGTTGGCACATGTTATGGTTGCCAAGGTAAAGGTTACCAAACCTACAGCGACAAAAAAAGAAACGAGACATATTGGAATTACAACTGGAACAGATATGGGGGGTTAACTTAATGACACAATATTACGTAGGCTATGGCACTCAAAACAAGGGTGTCATCTCTACTGAGAACCAGTGGAAAGTTTTAAACAAGGGTAAAAAACCCACAAAGGCACAAATGAAAATGTTGCAAATAGAAAAAATGCCAAAAAACTTTGTGTACTACAAGCCATCTGTAAAGATGGCTTAAACTTTATAGAAAGGAAAAATATGAATAATTATAATTTAAATTTTAAAGGGTTGGACAAATCAACAATCGAATCAATTAAACTTGAATTGGCTATACAAGATAAGTTAGGCAAGTTTGAATTTAGAAATAAATTTATATCATCAGGGTTTTTGAGTAGAAACAAATTTGGTCAAGTTACTTATAGACCAGCGATATATAAATAGGGGTTGACTTATTACGACAATGTTACTATATTATGAATGTAAGGAAAGCGAGGTAAAAAAATGAATAATTTATCTAAACCAAAAGCCAACAATGTAATTAGCCTAGTCGAAAAGATTGCTGAGAAACAAGGCAATAAATTTATCAACCTTGATGCAACAAGTTTCAAAGAACACATGGATAAACTTGTTGACAATATCTACAAGGACTATGACGAATGGTGCGACAAAGCAAACATTACTCATGGTAGAGGTAAAAAGAAATATGTTTGGAAGATGGGTAAAAAATACGTAAAGGTAGACATGATAGATGGTCAAACTAGTGTTTGGGGTTTTGTTGTTGCAACACACAATGACAACAAATTTAAGTTTGGCGACATTTTGTTAGCTGCGGGTTACAACAAACCAGCAAGGAACAAAGCAAGAGGTAACATATTTACTGAATACAATATTAGGTGGACAGGTCCATTGTACCTTATCTAAAACCAACCAAGGTGGTGTTTATGCACCACCTTTTTTTTATGCAAAATTATGGAAATATTACAAATACAAAAAGACGAAACTACTGAGTGGTTAAAAAATTTACATTACGCAAAAAGATTACCTGCCTCTATAAGTTATGCTTTTGGCATATACGAAAACAAAATTTTAAAAGGCATTATTACGTATGGGTCACCTAGTGGTAGAGAGTTAGCACAAATGATTTGTGGTGACGATTTTATGCACGAGGTTTTAGAATTAAATAGGCTTGTGTTGTTAGACAATAAAAAAAACCAAGCTAGTTTTTTAATAGCAAATAGCATGAAATTATTACCCAAGCCAAAGATAGTTGTGACATACGCTGACACAAACATGAATCATCATGGGTTTGTTTATCAAGCATGTAACTTTATTTATACGGGTCTAAGTAAGCCAAGGGCAAAGTTTTTTGCACCTAATGGTACTGAGATAGCTGAACGCACTTTAAGTGAGTGGCAAGGCTTTAATACACGACAAGAGACATTAAAAAAGTATAATATACGTGTAGAGAGACAAGAGGGTAAACATAGGTATGTTTATTTTGTTACGACAAAGACAATGAAAAAAGAAAGAATGAAACATTTTAAGTTAGACAATTTGCCTTACCCAAAAGGTGACAACCAAGTATATGACGTAGATTACAAACCAAATGTACAAGGGTTGTTATTTTGAAATTGTGTAGTAGATGCAAAGTTGAGTTACGTGAGGTATGGAAGAAAACCATTAAGAAAAAATTACTAGCTTATAAATGTGACATATGTAAAGGCGAGGAATATTGGGAAGATTTGATATTAGAAGATGAAAAAAAAGAGAACGAAAAGAAACAAGATTGACGTAGCATTTTTAAATGACGTTCCAAAAATTATTAAAGAACGTGGTAAAACCTATGGTGATATAAAAAAAAATCACCAAGACATAGCTAAAGGTTGGGAAGTGATACTAGATAAAGACAAAATAGAACCATACCAAGTTGCTATGTGTTTAGATTGGTTAAAGACTGTACGACTAATAGAAACACCTGACCACTTGGATAGTTTGAAAGATAAGGTAGGTTACGTGATTACACACAAAAATTGTTTAGATGACAAAGATACCTAAAAGATGGCTTGATTGGTTGGACTTGTTAAAGGTAGAACACCCACCAACATACCAAGCATTTATGGATTTAAAGCGAATCAATGCAGAAGAATTTTATAAAATGATGGATGACATAATTAAATTAAATGATTATGGCATAGAGCCAACACCACAAAAGTCGCAGAAAACCAAGGATAATTCACAGTTAAATTTATTTTAACTTTTTTTTGATTTAGGGGTTGACGTTTTACGACACATACCCTATATTAATAATGTAAGGAGAAAAAAAGATGGCAAAAAAAGTTGAGTATGGTTGACGAAGAATTGGGAACTGCCCCCCAGCCTTGGTCTTTGGCAAGGGTAACGAAATAGGGCAATAGTTCTAGTGTAATTGACTGCTCTTGTGGGAGTGTTGCTACAATGGTCGCCACTCCCCAAGAGACGGATTTTCAAAGAAAGGGAAAAAATGAAATTATTAACCAAAGCATTAGAAAAAAAGTTGTTAGACAATGCCACTAAAAAAGATGGTGTTGCCTACGTTAAATGGTTTAACCCTACTGGCATTGGCACTTGGTACGTAAGTGAGATGGATAAGAATGGGGTTTGTTATGGCTTGGCATGTATGCACGAGAAAGAGTTTGGATACTTTGCCAAAGGCGAATTAGAGGCATTAAAATTGCCTTTTGGGTTAGGAATCGAGAGAGATACTTGGTTTGACCCAACACCATTAGAAAAATGTAAGGAGTTAGCATGAATATAATAAACTTTTTAACTGACATGGGAGTTGACGTAGTTACGTTTACTGATGACGAAAATGGTAAAGAAAAAGTAACAACCTTTAAAGGTAAGTCAGCCCATCCTAAAAAGGATGAGCCTGAGTACGAGGTTGATGAGTTTGACTTTAATTCTACTAGTAGTCCTATTCACTACTAATTACAAATCATCCCAATTGACCCCATCTTTGGATGGGGTTTTTTCTATGGGGTCAGGAACATCCATTGGTGGCTCATTATACTCCATAGGCTCTTCACCCATTGGTGGTGGCTCATTGCTCACTTGACTAGGCTTATTACAAAACAATCTCCACCTAGCAACCAAGGGATAATCTTTAATATCTGCACCTTGTCTTTCTTGTACTTGTAAACTTATCTCCACCTTATTGTTTTCTATTAACGTGGTTATTTCGTCTATCACCGCTTGTTGGTCACGATTCATTGGCATAGGTCTATTGGTTGAGTTATCCCAACCATTGTCAATTTGCATCCATGCACTAAGACGATATTCAGTTTCCATCTCTTCACCATACTCTTTTGGCATGGCTTTTAATATTTTTTGTTTGGCATTACCAAACGTAGGTTTATTACCTTGAGGCATAATTTAGTTCTCCTTATTTGCGTATATTTCATCCCAATTTGATTTTACTTTGTCCAACAAATCGTTGAACCCAAGTTTTTTCATCTCAGCTAGTTTAGGCTTGTTGCCCTCAAACCAACCAAAAAGTTGTTGCCTAGTCTTTTGTGGCAATGTTCTTAACTCACCATCAACCCAATTTTCCCAATACTCTCTTGGTGTTTGTGATGGGTTACTTTGTGGTGGTTTATTATTCTTTTTTAAATCTTCTTCAGGATTTGCAAATTCCTCTTGGCTATAAACATGACCATGCAAACCTAATAGTTTTAGTATAACCCTGTCCTTGGCACGTTTTTCAGCCATGGCAAAAGGGTATTGTTGTTTGTTGTTGCCACGGTCTATGTTGATGGGCATAGCCTCACCAATAGTCCATTCCTCTTTTTCTTTCCAATAACCTTTGACTAACATGACACAAATGCGTTTTTCAGCGTCATGCTCAATAATTACTGGATTGTCAAATTTGATGTTTTGGAATGAGGCTACCTTTTCAAGTGCCTTATGGTACATCACCCATGTTCCATGACAATTCCAAAGAGCTGTCTTAGAATCTATACCAACATCTTTGCAAGTTTGTTGCACAAGTATTGGTATGTCGTGTTTCATATTATTCATAACTTTCCTTTTCTAAAAATGATTGACCCACAAAAATACACAAAACATGTAAAGACCTACTAAAAATAAAAGAGGCATCATGGGTTTTAGACGTTGTAACCACCTTACCCAAAAAGGCTTGATGGTTGGCATACGATAAATAGCATTAGAATATTTAAACATTAGCTTTGGCTTTTTCATAACTTTCCTCAAAAACTGTTTTAGCATGTTTTAAAACACTAGGTGGCTCTTGCCAACAAAGTGCATCCCATTGAGGATAGACAAGTTCAAATAATTCGCTTGTGCTTGGTGCTAACCTTAACATTCGTTCTGTTATTTGATTGTATTTGGATATTTGATTTGCAATATCTATGAGATTATCGTGCTTTAATTCATCACAATTATCTTGATTGTATATTACATAATCTTGGTCATTAACGTATAACAACCATGGTGGTTGATTACCATTGAGTGCATATGCACCAGCCATTTGCCATACGTGGCTTACCTCAAACATACCAATAGATTTAGGTAGACTTGCACTACTAAAGCCAGTCTTTGACCTACTATTTTTTCTCATCCATTTTGTTTTGAGTTCGCCTTTTCTATTGTAATCAGGCTTGGTAAAATAGGGGAGTATGTTGTTAGGCAATGGTTTGTAAATATCAGTTTCACCAATTACTTTGTTTTCTTTTGCAGTTGCCTCTTGTATTCCCATGATTGCATTTTTGGTAGTGGCTACTATTGTGTCCTTTAACATGTGCCATTTTTCTTTATCTTCACCACCATCCCATTCACGAGGGTCATAATTTTCGTAGGCACTTAACATCTCTTCAAATGTTTTACTTTCGTCAGCATTTTTAATTAATACTTTGTCACAAGCCTCTTGCACTAAACGACCACTAAGCATGGCACAATTGTCTTGACCATTCGTTTGGGGGTTTAGGTCGTCTAGGATAGTTTTTGCCCACTCACGAGCCTTTAAATCGCTATTATCGTGGGTATCCTTAATTATTTCCCATGCCTTGTTAAGTTGTGGTCTAACATAGCACTTATCAAATATAATTTTTGCACGGTCTTTACTCTTTGGATTGGAGTGATGCCCGTAGCCGTGCCGTATTGCCCACTCTTCTAATATCATGTCTACCATTTAATTCCTCATTCCTTATCTTAAAACATTGCTTACACATAAGTTGTTGGCGACTTGCTAACTCACCAACATTACAAAACCTACAAATTAGCTTGGTCGAGTTCACCCTTGTATTCATAGTTTGCGTACCTTACTTTGTTTCCAAACCTGTCTTTTGATGTTTCCATATGCGTAACAATGTCATATTTTTCACGTAATACTAATATGATTGCACTTAGTCTCATGCTACCATATTGCTTGTAAGCATCAACTGGTGTTATAAATTTATGTTTCTTTAAGTGGCTCAAAACCTTGAATGTTTTTGTATCGAGTTTCATAATGTGTCCTTTTTGGTTATGGTTTACATTAACATATAATGCTATTGACTTATTGTGTCAAGTGTCTTATATAGATAACATTAGAAACACACAAAAGGTATAGTTATGACGTTAAATGAATGGCGATTAAAAAGGTCTTATTCATATCGCAAGTTAGCCAAGATTCTAGGGGCTGGTGGTGCTACTACAATACGTAGATGGTGCTTACCCAAGGAACACCCACAAAGTCTTGTGCCTAGTCAAAAATACATGACCATGATTGTTGATATTAGTAATGGCGAGGTCATGCCAAACGACTTTTACATAACAAGATGAAAAATGAGGAACGATTACAAACCCAAGTGGTCGAGTATCTAAAGTATGCCTTGCCAAAGGATAGTTTTTTTCACCACTCACCTAACGAGGGTAGGCGACACGTTAACTTTATGGTCAAGCTAAAGAAAATGGGGTTTAAAGCTGGTTTTCCTGATATAGTAATATGGGTAAAGGGTAAGCCAACCTTGTTTATTGAGTTAAAGGTGGGAAAGAATAAACTTACACAAAACCAAATTGATGTAAGAGATACTTTGTTGTCTTTAGGTCACAAGTATTGTGTGGCTTACAATTTGATTGACGTAGATAATTTTTTGAAAAAAGAGTTGACAACATGAGTGATGATAAAGATAATCGAGTTTACTCGACAAGCACTGCAAAGCATAGCAAAGCTACTAGCAATGCAGATAGCACTGCATTAAATTTACTGAGAATAAATAATATAATAAATAGCACTGCTAAGAACACAAACTTTCGCTATAAAAAACGTGTGAGTGATAGCAAATTTGACCCTGTGAGAGAGTTAGAACGTAGGGTATTAGATAAACTTAGACCAATGTATAGTTGGGAAAATTTTAAAGAATTAATGATTGCTATAAATTCATTGACTAACTTTGAAAAAATGGAATATCTACGCAAGTTAGAAATTAACTTGAAAAACATGAATAAATAATCTAACTTTGATTACGTAAAGGGTGTTAGGAAAGTTAATTAAGATTTTCGCCTTAATTTTTAGTACACTTTAGGTAATCCTCCCCTTATGCCCTTTACACTTAGAGGGTATTGTATGGCAAGAAAACCAAGAATAACAAAAGCACAAATGACACATATTTGTGACTTACTTTGTGATGGCAAAAGCCTAACCTCAATTTGTGACAATGATTCCACGTTACCTAGCTGGAGAACCTTTTTACGTCATGTTAAAGAGGATGAAACTGCTTATGAGCAATATAGAACTGCACGTACTTTACAATGTGAGGTGATGAGGGATGCTATAATTGATTTGGTAGAGAAACCATTGCCAACTGACCCTAAGTTAGCAATGGCTGAGGTACAAAGACGTAGGCTAGAGGCTGACCATAAAGACAAGCATATTCGCCAAATGCAACCAAGTGGACTTAGAAACAAGCCAGAAGATACACAAAATGGTAGTGGAAAGGTCACTTTAATTTGGGGCAATGCTCATGTCGAAACAACGTAAGTCATTGATATTAAAAGATTGTGTAGCTAAGAATGTGTGTGAGTTAAGGCAAAGTGTCAGCAATCACGCACACGAGGATGACAATGCTAATGATACGCACAATCACTTGCAAAATTACATAATAGATATTATGCGACAAACAGAATGTAATAAAAACAATGACTTAGCTTTTACCAAGGCAAAAACTATCACGTATGCGACCCCACCGTACGTTTTTTTTCGCAAAGTGACCGACCCCCCGTACCCCCCAAAACTGGTCGCACCCTCTATAACGCATAATAGACTTGTGAGAGTGTCTAACCCACATTGTGAGTGTTCATAGTGCAAATAGAGATTCCCTACACTCCACGACCCTTACAAGCCGAGTTACATGAGGCTTTGGACAAACATAGATGGGCAGTGGTCGTTTGTCATAGAAGATTTGGTAAAACAGTTATGGCGATAAACCATTTGTTACGTCATGCAGTTCTTTGTGAAAAACCAAATCCAAGAGTTTCGTATATTGCACCCACGTTTACACAAGCCAAACGTATTGCTTTTGATTATTTAAAAGTTTTCGCAGAAAAAATACCAATGGTACGTTTTCACGAAACTGAATTAAGGTGCGATTTGCCTAATGGTGGTCGTATCCAATTGCTAGGGGCAGAAAATCCATCAAGCCTACGAGGTATTTATTTAGATTATTGTGTACTTGATGAAAGTGCAGATATGCCCGAAAGCCTTTTTCCTGAGGTAATAAGACCAGCTTTGGCAGATAGGAAAGGGGGTGCATTGTTTATTGGAACACCAAGAGGGCAAAATAGTTTTTATGATTTATACGAAAGTGCAAAAGCTACAGAGGGTTGGTACACAAAAACATTTAAGGCAAGTGAAACAAAAATTTTAGATGATGAAGAGTTAAATGCTAGTAAGAGCATGATGACAAAAGACCAATACGACCAAGAATTTGAATGTAGTTGGGTTGCTAACGTGGCTGGTAGTATCTATGGCAAGTACCTAGCAACAGCCATGGAAGAGGGTAGAATTACAAAAGTGCCTTACGAAAGAGGTGCAAAAGTCGATACATTTTGGGATTTGGGTATAGGGGATAGTACCGCGATAATTTTTGCACAAAAGATTGGTAGAGCAATCCATATTATTGATTATTTTGAGGCAAGGGGTGAGGGTCTTGATTTTTATGCTAAAATATTGCAAAATAAGAGTTATTTGTACGATTCTCACTATGCACCACACGATATTGATGTAAGAGAGTTGGGTACAGGCAAGAGTAGAAGAGAAATAGCATGGGAGTTAGGCATAAATTTTAGGGTTGTACCTAAACTACCCATAGAGGATGGAATACATGCTGGTCAAATTACGTTATCACGTTGTTGGTTTGATAAAGAAAACACGAAACCTCTTTTGGAGTGCCTACGACAATATCACAGGGCATATAATGAACGTCTTAGGTCGTTTCACAAAAAACCAGTCCACGACTGGTCAAGCCACGGTGCAGATGCGTTTAGATACCTTGCAACAGGAATACGAGAAACAAAAACGTGGCAAGAAAAAGCACCCCAAAGGATTGCAGAAAGCACGTATGACCCGTTCAACCAACAAGGGGAAAAAGAAATAGGAGTAGTTTTATGAGTTTTTTACGACCCAAGGTAACAGTAAATCCACCTGAAATACCACCACCACCACCCGCAGTGCCAATGAAACCTGTTACTCCAAAGGCGGCGACTGAGGTTGAGAAAAAAAGAACTGATAAAAAACGTGTAGCTACTGAGGATACCATTTTGACAGGTCCTAAAGGGGTTTTAGAAGAAGCTCCATTGTCTTTTGCAAGTCTTATGAGTACGGCTGACATGAAAAAGATGGAAAATTTTTTAACAAATGGTAAAACGAAATATTAAGGGAGTGTAAATATGCCAACTGAAACAACCGCAGAAGACCAACAAAATATTGCTACGCAAAACACCAATAGAAAAGTCCAAACAAATCTAAAAATGACAGATGAGGAGTTGGATACTATTGGTACAACCAATGTAACTCAACAAAATGCAAAGTCATTGACGGATGAGATGAGGAACAACAAACCTAATTACTCAGGTCCTTTTGGTGTTCCTACCCCTGTTACGGGTGCAATGAACGTAATGGCTAANTTGAGCATTGAAAATCAAGCAAAAGCACTAGAGATGGGTGGTTTACCAGTGTTTTCTACTGGTTTTAAGGATGGAAAACCCCAAATTAGTGTTGGTTATAACGATAAATTTAGTGCAAAAGACCTTGTTGGTGTTCAACACACTGGTTTGTTTGGTGGTACTGTGTTTAGTGGTCAAGATATGTACAATCCAGCGAATTTTGACAAATTTGGTAACTACAAAGACCCATTTGACACTGGTGATGGTGGTGATGACAACACACAAAGCACTCTAGGACAAGCGGTACAAGCAAAAGCACCACCAAAGGTACAACAACAAAAACAAGAGTTTGCAAAAGCGATAAACAGAAGTCCACAAGAGCAATTGACAAAAGTTAGAAAACCCAANGCGGCTACTGGTGAGTTTGAGGCTGGTGGNGCATTGGTAAGACGTACCAAGTCGCTAAAGAGTGATAGACGAGGCATTTTGGGTAAACCTGACACTGGAAAGAAAACACTATTAGGGGCATAGTATATGGCTAAAGAAAAAGATGAAAAGGCGATATTACTAAGTCAACGTCTAGGTCATTTAAAAAATCAAAGGTCTACNTGGGAAAAACACTGGCAAGATTTAGCTGATTTTGTAGTACCACGTAAGGCAGACATAACTAAAAAAAGGTCGCAAGGTGAAAAAAGGGTAGAACGTAGCTTTGATTCTACTGCAATGCACTCAGCAGAGTTGTTAAGTGCCTCACTACATGGCATGTTAACCAATCCAAGTACCTCATGGTTTTCTCTAAGATACACAAATGATGAGTTAGATGGGAATGATGAGGCTAATGAATGGCTACAAAGTGCAGAAAAAGTCCTTTATAGAGCCTTTGCACGTTCAAATTTTCAAGAACAAATACACGAATTGTACCATGACCTAGTGGTTTTTGGCACTGGAGTGATGTTTGTTGAAGAAGATGACAATTTTTTACTTAGATTTTCAACAAGACACATTAGTGAATGTTATTTAAGTGAAAACGAGCATGGTAGAGTTGATACTGTGTATCGTGAGTTTCAAATGCCAGCAAGGGCATGTATTTCTAGGTTTGGTAAAGAAAATGTAAGCCAAAAGATGCTCAAAAAGGCTAAAGAAAGTCCTTTTGAGTTTGTAACAATATGTCATGCTACGTTTTTTAGAGATGAATACGACACAACCAAATTTAACGCAGAAAACAAACCTATTGCCTCTATTTACTTTGACGCTGAGGAACAAATTATATTAAGCGAAAGTGGTTTTGATGATTTCCCTTATATGTGTCCTAGATTTTTAAAAAGTAGTTTTGAAATAGGCTATGGCAGAAGTGTGGCAATGGTTAGTTTGCCAGACATACAAATGCTTTCTGCTATGTCACAAACAACAATCAAGGCGGCACAAAAGCAAGTTGACCCACCTTTGCTTGTTCCTGATGATGGCTTTATGTTACCAATACGGACAGTCCCAGGGGGATTAAATTTTTATCGTAGTGGTACAAGAGACAGACTTGAGCCATTAAACATAGGTGCAAACAATCCTCTAGGTCTAAATATGGAAGAGCAAAGACGTAATGCAATACGTAGTGCTTTTTATGTAGACCAGCTTATTTTGTCACAAAGTCCAGCCATGACTGCAACTGAGGTTATGCAAAGGACAGAAGAAAAAATGAGGATACTTGGTCCTGTTTTGGGAAGATTACAAGCAGAATTGTTGCAACCATTGATAACAAGAGCCTTTAACATACTTGCAAAGAACGAGTTATTTCCACCAGCACCAGAATTTTTGACAGAAAACGACATAGAAATAGAATACGTAAGTCCTTTGGCAAAGGCACAAAGGTCAACAGACGTACAAAGTCTATTGCGTTTGGTAGAATTGACACAACCTTTGGCACAAATAGACCCAACTGTAATGGATTATTTGGACATGGATGGTCTTGCTAAACATCTTATCAAGGTTTTGGCGATACCAGCAGTGGCTATAAAGAGTGATGAAGAGGTTATGGTGCTACGTCAACAAAGGCAAGAGGCACAACAACAAGCCATGGAACAAGCACAAGAGCAACAAGGACTAGAGGCATTAGGTAAATCTGCACCAGTTTTACAAGCCATGGGTACTGAGTGATAGCAAAAATGGATTTAGCACAATTACAAGACATAAAACGTCTATATAAAAGGGTTTTTTCAACAGATGATGGCATAAAAGTCCTTGAAGATATGAAACAAAGGTTTTTCTTTGATAAGTCAACATTTAGCAACCAACCACATGAAATTGCTTACAATGAGGGGCAAAGGACAGTGGTTATGTTTTTAGAAAACATGATGACTGACATTGAAAAAGTAGAGCAAATGAAACAACAACAGGAGGCATTAAATGAATGAAGTTGCTGAGGCGATAACCCCACAAGAGAGTGGACAAGCTAACGACCAAGGGCAAGAAACAATTACACCAACACAAACACAACCTACAAATGATGCAGGTGGTTATAATTGGAAAAATGATATACCCGAAGAGTTAAAAGGCACACCATCACTTGATACCATTGAAGATGTACCAAGTCTTATAAAAGGGTATGTACATGCACAAAGAATGGTGGGGGCTGATAAAGTTGCGTTGTTAGGAAAACATGCAACAGATGACGAATACAATGATTTTTACAAAAAGATTGGTAGACCTGATGAGCCTAACCAATATCAATATGAAATAGATGAAAACGCAACAGTGCCAGACGAAACTGTTACTGGCATGTCTAATGTTTTTCACAAAGCTGGTTTGACCCAAAGACAAGCAAACTTTCTAATGAATGAATTTATAGAAAGTGGCATGGGTAGTAACCCTATGTTGCAACCTGCGGATGAAAAGCAAATTTTAGCAAATAGACAAGCAAGTATGGATGCTTTGCAAAAAGAATGGGGCAATGGTTACAATGATAACCTTGCTATTGCTAATTCTGTTATGATGGAGTTTGGAAACATAGAATTACGAGAACAAACACAAAGTGATGGTTCTAAACTAGGTGATAACCCTGACATTATTAGATTATTGGCTAATGTTGGCACTTTTATTAGAGAAAGAGTTAGTGAGGACAAGTTAGCTGGTACAAAAATGGTTGGTGGAATGACTGTTGATGAGGCTAGGGGTAAACTAGGTGAATTAAAAAGACCTGATTCACCATTTTGGGATGCAAAACATCCTGAACATAAATGGTATGTAGAAGAGGCTTTTAGACTCCAAGAAACAGTAGATGGAAATTAATTGTGGACACAAAGGATAAAATTGATATAAGATTAGAAATACTTAGGCTTTGTATGGAAAGTTCTAGTTTGAAAGTACAAGAAAATCCATTACAAAAAGCTGAGGAACTATTTGAGTGGGTTATGCAACCAAGTCAACACAAGCCTAAAAAAAAGGTCGTTGATGAGGTCATAAGCACTTAAAACAAATTGGATAAGCATTTTTGCCCCCGTTTGACAACGTAAAAGTCATGGGGTTCTTCGCATGGGGCGAGGGTAGACCATAAAAATCTAACTTTTTTTTATGGAGAGAGCAAAAATGAGTGTTCAAATCACAACAAGTTTTGTAAACCAATTCTCTAGTAACGTAGCCTTGTTGTCACAACAAAAAGGTTCGATACTTAGAGCTGCGGTATCAGAGGAAAGTGTCAACGGAGAAAAGGCATTTTTCGACCAAGTTGGTGCATCTGCTGCGGTCAAAAGGACTAGCAGACATGGTGACACACCATTAGTAGAAACACCACATTCACGTAGGCAAGTGACCCTTGATACGTATGAGTGGGGCGACCTGATTGATGATAGCGATAAGGTCAGAATGTTAATCGACCCGACCAGTACATATGCTCAAGCTGCGGCTGCGGCTATTGGTAGGTCAATGGATGATGCAATTATTGCTGCGGCTACTGGAACTGCTTTTACAGGTTCTAGTGGTGCAACATCAACTGCACTACCTGCGGGTCAACAAATCGCTGGTGGTTCTGCAAATCTAACGATTGCTAAACTGATTGAGGCTAAAAAGATTTTAGACCTTAATAGTGTAGACCCATCAATACCACGACACATTGTAGTAAGTCCTGACCAAATTGAGTCACTATTGGGAACAACACAAGTAACCAGCAGTGATTTCAACACAGTCCGTGCCTTAACAACTGGTGAGATTAA
>PAOW01000005.1 GCA_002710015.1 Methanobacteriota archaeon
TTGGAGCACGGACTGAGATTTGAACTCAGGTCTCAGGATCTGCAATCCCGCTCATAGCCGCTCTGACATCCGTGCAGTAAACGACCCCAACTACAAGTTATATTTCAACGCGACTCCAATAGCAACTTTCAGATAATGGTGATACAACAACTCACGTTGATTGACTTAGCAGTCGTTATTAACTGTAAGTTAATACAGACAGATATGGACGAGGATTTGAGTAAAGAAGTGGAGCCAGTCCAATCTACAATACCAGCTAGCATTGAAATCGATGTTAATTCGCCGATTCAAGAAGGATCTCCCAGTCTAAGTGTTGATGGCAATGCGTCAATTCAGGACGCATCTCCTGCCATGACTGGAGGAATAAACCCGCATTATCAACCAAATATGTTACATTTACAACCTCACAATGTCAACTTTGTAATGGGTCCAAACGGCCAAATGATCGCCATAGAAAAACCACCTTTCATCTGGAAACAATTTTTCATTGGAGGAGGAATACCTTTCCTGATATATTTCGTTCCACTCATGATTTTGATGATAGGTAATGGCTTGGGATTCGATGAAGACTATGGATATGATCAAGTTCAAATTATGAAAGAAGAAAATACCACTATGTATCGAGGAGAGTTTACAATAGATGTAGAAGAAGGTGAAAATCTTGATTGGTGTAGCTTTAGAACAACTGATAGACAAGATGTCGATCTGCGCTGCGAGGCTCTAAGCCAGAGAGCAGAAATTTTCGTATCTGTCACTGGAGAAACCAATACTTACGCATCTGTTGGCAATTGGAGTAACTCTAATGGGACAATTTATTTTGATAGCGGTATTGATTACGGAGATGAATTGCAGTTAGAAATCGAATATAGGACTGAGGCAGCCGAATTGATGTCCGCTGTTGGCGATATCTCAGGCCTTGCTTGTTGCTTTGGGTTCTTGCTTAGTTTAGTTATTCTAATTGTTGGATTTTCCCAAGGCAAACCTGCGATGGGATGGGGTGGAGTGGCAGCTCTAGCAGGGCTCCCCTTTGCGTCTGTCGCAACTCTCGCAGTATTATGGTGATTTAATGCCCGTTTCTAAACTAGGGTGGGCTCCTACTCAGGAGTATTACGATTGTCGATATAAGGTGCTTAGAGAACCGTTAGGATTTGAGCGAGGTGCAGAGATACTCTCAGATGATATTGATGCAATACATGCCTGGATCTTGGACGATGGGCAGACTGTTGCAGTAGGCCGAGCTCATTTAATTCCCGAAGATAGTGACGGTTCACAAGCGGATCATGCAGGACCAGGAGCGGCTCTTTGCCCAGCATTCGGACCTCTGTCATCGAATGAATTTAGGCCTGCAATTCAGATACGGCAAATGGGAACATTAGCAAGCCATCGTCGGAAAGGATATGCAGCAGAAGTCCTTAGATTGCTAGAAGAAAATTCAAAATCGATTCTCGGTGCTAAAGCTGGATTCTTACAAGCAAGAGAGTTAGCAATTCCATTTTACGAAAGTCAGGGTTGGGAAATCATCGATGAGCCATACGACATCGCTGGCATAGGGCCACACCGCTCCATGATGAAACGAATTGGATAAATGCACTGAATCGCGGTATTCAAATACTTCATCACTGCTGTTGTATGTAGAGGGAACACTGGGTTCCCTAAGACCGACCCGTGGAAAACGATGAATTTGGAGGAACAAAACAAATACAAAACCGAGGACAAAAATCACAACACTGCAAACACAAATTGCAGTAAAACAGCTAGTGATTATACCACTGAAAAGTCCTCTGTAATGTTCCAATACTCGCTAAGAATAGCGAGAGCAATGCATCGCTCCCGAAGTAGATTACTCAGTCATGCTGCGTATCAAGCTCGGAAAGAGAGAACAGCGGGTTCTCTATCATAAGATAAAACAGGAGATGAATAAAATGAACAGAAAGAATGTAAGCGTATTAGTAGCAATATTACTCTCGCTTTCTGCACTAAGTGCAGTTAGTGGTGACGGTTCCGATCCACTCGATCCATCTGATGGTGGAGCAGATTGGGACGGCGACGGTCTAACTAATGCAGAGGAACAGAACTACGGTACAAACATGAACAACGCCGACAGCGATGGTGACGGTTTACCAGATGGGTGGGAGGTCAATAACGGTCTCTCTCCAACCAATGGCGGAGACGCTAATGGTGACCCAGATGGTGATGGTCTAACCAACTCTCAGGAATATGCAGCGGGAACTAACCCGAATAATGCTGACACAGATGGTGATGGAAAGAACGACAATGTCGATCAATATCCAACAGATCCAAACGATGGTGAGTATAGCGATTCCGATGGTGACGGTATCCCAGACGCATACGATCCTGATTTCCAGGAATCAAATGCAGGTTCTGGCGATGGTGGAACCGAGGGTGGTGGCGAGTCTGAAGACCAAGGACAAGGCGAAGGCCAAGGACAAGGTCAGGGACAAGGTCAGGGACAAGGTCAGGGACAAGGTCAGGGACAAGGTCAAGGACAAGGTCAGGGACAAGGTCAAGGACAGGGTCAAGGACAAGGTCAGGGACAAGGTCAGGGACAGGGTCAAGGACAAGGTCAAGGACAGGGTCAAGGACAAGGTCAGGGACAAGGTCAGGGACAAGGTCAAGGACAGGGTCAAGGACAGGGTCAAGGACAGGGTCAAGGACAAGGTCAAGGACAAGGTCAAGGACAACAAGGTCAGCAAGGTCAGCAAGGCCAGCAAGGCCAAGGTTCACAGCAAGGCCAGCAATCAGGTCAGCAAGGTCAGCAGTCCGGTCAACAAGGACAGGGTCAGCAAGGCCAGCAGGGCCAGCAAGGTCAGCAGCAGGATAATGGGCAAGGTCAGCAACAGCAAGGCGGTCAGCAAGGCGGTCAGCAAGGCGACCAAACCCAGCAAGACCAGGGAGGCCAAAATGGCCAAAATGGTCAGAACCAGCAGCAGCAAGGGCAGACTCAGAATGGTCAACAAGGCCAACAGGGTCAGCAGAGTGAGCAGCAGCAAGGACAGCAACTGGACAACCAAGAGCAAAACGGCGAAAATGACAACGATGGTGATGGAATCCCAGACGATCTCGACAATGACGACGATAACGACGGAATTGTTGACGATTTAGATCCAAATCCAAACGATAGCGACAACGACGGCATCGACGACGCTGAAGACAACGACGACGATGGCGATGGAATTGACGATCGTGAGGAAGTTGAAGATGGAGATCCAAACACCAACATCTACGATCATGACAACGACGGAATCAACGACGCTGTGGATCTAGACCGTGATAATGACGGAATAGACAACCGCAACGACGCAGGTCCAAACGGCGAGGATTACTCACGTGACCACGACAACGACGGAATGAACGACGCAGTAGATGACGACGATGACAATGACAACATCCTTGACGTTGACGAGCTGGATGGTGCAACTGGCACTTACCGCTACGATCACGACAATGATGGAATCTGGGACATGACAGACACAGACGACGATAACGACGGATTGTCTGACTGGTTCGAAGTCAACGACGGAAATATCCTAACAGGTCAGTTTGACCACGACAACGACGGAATAGAAGACCACGAAGACGACGATGATGACAATGATGGAATCATCGATGAATTTGAAATCTGAAGTCCACGATGTTGAATTGGAAGTTGTTACATACCCGTTTTACTAGTTCGGGTCTGCTGATTTCATCGGGGGTTCGCCCCCGGTGAAATCTCTTTTTTCCTATCTAATTTACTTACCAAATGGTAGTTGATACAAATTACCCTCAGTGATACCATTCCGCCCAATCAAGTGGCGCGATTGATATACTCCTTACCGTAGCAAGAATGATTCCGGGGTGTTTGTTATGTTATCGAAGAGACAATATTTGGAAAAGATTGAGAAGAGACAGAAATCTACAATTTCCCTTGGATTAGTATTTCTGATGGTTACAAGCACTTGGCTAGGTCTTATTGGTGCAATAAGCCAAGATTACGAGACGGATACCAGATTGGTTGAGGTTGACCCACTATTCAAAAGTGAAGTTCAATCCACAGACCAAGGTGGACAAGGTGAATGGAATGGAGGCATGCCTTCTCACTTTGGCCAACAAATGCATGATGCACTTTGGGACTTAACATGGTCAGACTCCAGTTCCATGTATGGTAAAATCGGAGACACATCAGTTCTCAACCTAGACCCCGGATATGGTCCAATGCTGGAAGAATCTTCTGCGGATGACCACGACAACGACGGTATCAACGACTTAAATGATTTAGATGACGATAACGATGGTATCTATGATTTGCTTGAGCGCTTTGATGGATGCTTTGGAACAGACCCTTACGATCACGACAACGATGGAATACTAGACCACATCGATTGGGATGACGATAACGATGGAATATTGGAAGGACCGATTGATTATGCAACACTTGAATCACAAGGCCTCGACCCAAGAAACGTTTCCATGCATAGATTTGTTGAGCCATCTACTATTCACCCATTGACAGGTCAGCCAGTTGGCGTTGCGTATAGAGCAGATCAGCAACCGTTTGACCATGATAACGACGGAGTTACAGACGAAGATTCTGATGGTTCTGGAGCCGGAAGATATGATGAGGATGACGATAACGATGGTAGAATTGATCAGTTCAGATGGCCTTGTGATTATGACAACGATGGAGCGCAGGATTACTTCGACGACGACGATGACGAAGATGGCACACTAGATTGGTTAGATGCTGCACCATATGACGCATCGGACAGCACTTCAATGGAAGGCAGCGGCAATCTATGGAATAATGCAAGAGCATGGTCGTTCAATGAATACAGAACCTACTCTGCGGGAGTTAACTTTGTTGATTTTGAAGCAGCAAGAGTTGACGCCAATGATGACTTCGACTGGGCTGGTGGAGAAAACGGGGATGGAGCAGCTGGAACGCCTGCATTCACCGATATAATTGATGGCGATCTTGATGGAGACGATATTCCAAACTTCTTAGATCCTGACAATGATAATGACGGTACGCCCGATAGCGCAGATACTGATGACGATAACGACGGGCTTCTGGATATGTATGATCCTGATGACGATAACGACGGAATCCCTGATGTTTGTTGGAACATCGACATGAATAACGATGGATTGAACGATTACACAGGATTGAATTCAACTCCTTATCAAACACCTGGAGCAGACACTGACGGTGTTACAGGACTGGACTGTGAAATGGACTATGACTCCGATTTGGATGACGATAGGTTTAGGCCATTTGATAAAAATTACAACGGAATATGGGATTGGCTAGATCCAGACATGGGAGGCACAGCAACACCCGATGATGCAGCATTTGCAACTGGCAACCTCGATTTCCCATATGATATCGATAACGACCAAATCGAGAACGAGAATGACACTTTCCCGCTGAATCCTAATTCAGAAGCTTGGATGGCAACGTGCACATCTGTCACAAATCCAAACCCTCCTAATCCAGACCCAAGATGTTTGACAAGAAGGGCATCTTTCTCACAATTCAATGACTGGGATGGTGACGGCATTTCCAATTGGGATGATGTAGATGATGACGGCGACGGTATTATTGATATGATTGACATAGATTGGGATTGCGATTTTGATAATGATGCAATATTCCACCAAATAAACGGGAGCAAGTATAGAGACGATGGGCCAAATGATGTCGATTCAGATATTGATGGAGATGGCCTTGCAAATGATATTGATTGGGACGACGATAACGACGGAATAAACGACCTATACGACCCTGATGACGGTAACTGCGGTATTGTTGATTATGACGCAACTGACTCCTTTGCAACACCATATTATCCGATTGGAGATGGAGGTAATTTGGATGGAAGCGAGGATAGTCAGGATTACTCTACTAACACAGAAAATTACTGGAATTTAGTTTGGGGAGCAAACCCGTTCTCAAACGTCATTCTCAATTACAACGGATATGACACTACTACCTTCCCAGTAGAGGGAGGAAACGTTCCAGAGTTCTACTGGTTTATGCTCGCAAGATGGTCATCATACAATGGTGCAAACGAATGGGATATTGATGCTGATGGAGATTCTCTAATCAACGGACTAGATACAGACCAGGATGCAGATGGTATGCCAGACTGGTGGGATCAGGATGAAGGCAATGACGGATTACTTGACGTTAACGACTTGAAAATGGGTGGAACAATCAACATGACACAGTGCGGAATGACTGTTGGACAACTAGGCTCTGGTTTCACTTGCGGTTATGCTTATGCCATCGCTTACCAGATGCCACTTACAGGAACCAATGCACAATTTGGCTCACCGTATTCAACCCGTCCTGACGCCGTGTTTGACCAAGGCGCTGGAGGAAAAGGCACATGGGCGTGTACGCCCGGAGCACAAGGAGGATGTTGGCATTATGACTTCGGTGGAGATGGCGATGTGGAAAGCGCAATCTCATACACACAGATGCAGGATAATAGAGATGCATTCATTACATGGATTGGACTTCTGACTGGAATCTGGCAGTGGAACTTTGATGATACTGCCAATGCAGCGACAGTTGGCTTCCCCGATGAACTGGGTGCAGACTTAGACAAGAACTCAGAAGACGGAGACGTTGATGGTGACTTTACAAATAATACAGTTGACCTAGACGAAGATTATGACGCAATTTATGATTGGAACGACGTTGATGATGATAATGACGGAATCTGGGATTTCTTTGAGGTAGATACTAACGATGATTTGGATGATGATGCAAATCAAGATTATGGTACGGCATTCTTTGTAGGATTGAACTGCGATGATTTGGATGATGACGGAAATGATCAGGACGTGGACGGCGATGGATGGTTCCAAGCTGTGTGGGACAAAGGAGTCATGAGTCAAGGATTGAAATCACCGAAATTTTATGATGTTGACAACGATAATGATGGAGTTCCCGATTCTGAAGACCCTGATGATGATAACAACGGAGTCATTGATTCGCTACAAGAAACTCAACCTGGGTGCTTTACAGGAGAGGAGCAAGAACCATTCGACCATGACAATGATGGTATTGTCGATTGGGCAGATGATGACTTTGACGGGGATGGAATCTCCAATCTTGTAGAGGCTGCTGTAAGCCTTACAGCCCCATACGATCATGATAATGATGGCTTACGTGATGACCTAGACGAAGATGACGATGAAGACGGTATGAAAGATGAGGATGAAGTATTATTGTGGCCACTGAGGTTCGATACAGAATCTACAAACCCATGGGATCACGATGACTACGGCGGAGGTTTGGGAATTGCAAATCCACTAGATCCATCTACTGGACCTGACGCTATTGACAATGATGATGATAACGATTCACGAGAGGATAATGATTGGGACCACCTAGAGGAGACCTTCACCAGCGATCCTTGTTATGCAGGCTCTGAATCAAGCGATTGGGATTATGATAACGATTGTATTTTAGACGCAGATGACAAAGCTCCAACATTCATTACGATGGATATGCCAGATAATCTATGGCTAGATGCTCAGAGTCCAGCAATATTCAGGGGGCACGTTGACTGGTTAAACCCAGTCACATCAGTCCTAGAACCTGCACCAGGATTGCCAGTTCAGGTTCACATAGAGTGGACAGGAAATAACACTACTGCAATTGAAACAATAGACGTGATCACCAACATGTGGGGCAACTTTACTGTTGGTCAATTCCTGTTCCCAGAAGATCTCGTGGTTGGTGACAACACAACATATCGTGTATATGCAGAAGTCACCGAAATGTTTGCTTTCAACGGCAACCAATCTCAGTCATACTTTGTAGGAGCAGAAGCTAATATGACAGTTGACTATTCATCATGGACATACTTTAGAAGCGATGAACAACCTTTCTGGTTGGATTTCAAAGCCCATTACACAGCAGATTGGACAAGAGGTCTTTATGATAATAGAATCAAAAATTCACCAATCAGTTTTGAGATAACGGGTGGATTATTTGGAAACAGAACCAATCCATCTAACTTCTCCGGTTTCAATAACAATGGTTACAGAACAGACAGCGACGGATGGGCTTCCCTTACTTTCGTTCAGGATCTAGGTGCTAATGGAACTTGGAAGCAAGTAAGATGGAATTCCACAATGGATAATGGCCCTGGACAAATACCAGGAGGATATGAGGAAATCGTTTGGAACGACTTGACAAAGACACACGATGTGTTGGTAGATAGCCAGGGAGTTTCTGTAAGATATAATTACACGAACACAAGCCTTCCAGCAGGTGATATTGAAATTAGAGCATCAGTATTGCCAAGCTTGGCTAATGAATGGCCGTTCCCATATTTGCACGGGGATACTTCAGATCCATTCTCTGTCCGAGTCATGCATAGAATGAATATCGAAGGAGAAATGATTGTCAGCGGATTATCAGCAGTTTACTACTGGGATGGAACCATTAACAATGGAGATGGTACATTCGGAAACTGGGCTACATTATTCCATCAGCAGGCTCTGAATGCAGCAGGTGTTAGCTTTGAGGAGGCCAAGGTATTGCGGCCATACCCAAGTCTATGGGATGGCGATCCAGCAAATCTACCTGGAGAAGCAATTAATCTGCGCAACTTCCTATCTGTGAACTCCACTCATTGGTTCATTGCATTAGTCAATGGAGGAGATAGCGATTTGCCACCATGTGGTCAAGTAGATCCAACAGACCCAGAAAGTCCAGTAAGATGTGAAATAGTTCCTGAAATGAATACAGGAGAAACCTTTGCTGTAACTGGAACCGTAACAAATCGAACCAATGATCCTTGGGATAACGACCCTATTGCACTACAAATTGATATTGACGGAAATGGGCAATTCATGGGTAGCCAAGAAACTGCTTACACTCAACGGCCAATCATGAAAGATGGTGATGCGACATTTGAGTATAATTGGACATGGTTCTCTCAATACACTGCTGGAACATATGGCGTTAGGGTTGATTTCACTAACAACGCTTACTATTTCACTGGTAATTCAACTAACCTTGCTGCCACTGGCGCATACATCAACGTAACAGTAGTAGGAACCACTCAATTCCAGATGACTAGCCTACCTAGGTTGTATAGGAACACAACCACAAACATAGAGGCAAGGCTACTTGACAACTCATTACAACCAGTGAGGCAAGCACCAGTGACTTGGACATGGACTTATGATGGTCGGAGTGGAGTGAATTACACCGATGATTTCGGTACATTCTCAATACCATTCGACATAAACCCAGAGGATGACCTTGGAAACTACTCTTTGCGGTTTGATTACCAAGGAAATAGACTCATGAAGGGCAATTTAGATAGCCAGAATGTTTGGGTAGTTTCAAGAACATATCTCAATGTCATTTCAACAGATGAAAATCTGCGACAATCGGGAGATAGATGGGACTTTACAGCACAAGTTACAGATGACAATAAAACAGCGACAATCAGAGATTCTGGTGGTCGTGAACTGAGCGGTTCGTCATCTCCAAATGGCGGTTTAGTTGACGTGATCTATGAAGGCATAGACTTCGAAGGAGTCATGCATAGGCAGGTCGTCGCCACTCTAGCTCCGAATGCTGGTTTAGTGTCTTTACCAGAACCACAACCCGATGGAAGCCACTTGTGTTTCTATGATGGTAACGGAGATGGAATACCGGACAGGGATTCAAATGGAAACGGCCAGTTGGATGACAATGAGGCAATAGGTTGTCTTAAGGCGAACGTATCACCTCTCTCTCCACAGATTCTAAGAGAGGATCCTGACAGCTTCCTTCCTGATGGCTTTGGGCCGGTTTCAGTTTATTTGCGATTCAGAGAGACCTTGCCCAACGAAGGTTGTGAGATATTAGAGGTTGAATATCTATCGATGCAGGGCAAGTGGGATCCTTGTCTTGATGTAATAGGGAATGATCACTTTAGAGTTCAAATGTCTTACAATGCAAACGGCTTCTCGCTGATTGGTAGAACTTCACTTGACGTCGATGATCAGATTGTTTACACGAGTGAAATTGATCAGTTGACTGGTGATGTTGTCTCCAAACCGATGATAGTCACTGGTTTGTTGACTGACGAGTTAGATACAAACTTGACATTCAGAAATATAAGAGTCAGCTACGAAATGGTAAACAGCCTATCTGGGCCAGTTGCTTGTCTGAATGGAGTCACTGATATCGACGGTCGCTTTGCGATTACCTGTCCACTATCAGACGTCCTTGCAGGAAAGGCAAGGGTGACAGTTACCTATTCTGCATGGGATAACAACGATGCTTACCGTTATCAAAACAAGACTGTTCAGACAGAATTCGATGTATTTAGTAATTCAACTCTACAGATCGCAGAAGTTGGTCCGCAGAGATCTAGCGTTGAGACTTATGTTGCGCCAAATAATGGCACAGCATTCCCAGTATTATATCTCAAGGAAAGCTTCCACATTGATGCAATACTTACTCAATCCAACGGACAGCCAGTTGGTGGAAAGTGTCTCAACATTTACCTTGATCCACAAAAGAATGTGCGCCCACTCTCAAGCATAGAAACGAGAGAGTCGGATGGTATGATAGAATGGTTTAGTGGTAATGACGAGCAAAACCCAAGTCTTCGAGGTGTCGAAACTACTGGAGGAGAATTAGAGGGCTTCAGGCTATTGCGTGTAGCATTTGAACCTGATTTGAATGTCCCAGGAGGTTGTGACAAGGATACGAGTAACGTTCTCAATGGATCACACATGGATATTGTGGTATTGGTCAGAAGCAGGGTTGATCTTGAAATAAAGACATCATGGGAACGTGTTGGTTCTAATGGCTTGGATACTAATGACCCAGTAATCGGTGAAGTTGTATTAGTAAGAAATAGACTAGACCTTGCAGTTGAAAACCAAGAGATATTCTTTGTTCGAGAGTATTGGGATCAGACGACACAAGAGTGGATTGCTGATGGCAGAAATGAGACCTTCACTAATGAACAAGGCATTGCTTCTTTCGAGTGGCCATTCGCTGGAAAGACTTGTGGAGGAGCAGATTGTGCAGGTAAGTGGAGAATAAAGGCTTACTATCCTGACTCTACATTCTTCTCGTTGTATAGTGGTAACATAACAATGAACGTCGACTACATGAAGGGAACTGTTTCAGACCAAAGTGATGGCATATTTACTCCAAGCACGATTATTGCTCTGATAATTGTATTATTGGGAGCAGCTATTGCAGGTGTAATGTACTACCAGAGAGTAGTAGCAAGAAGGCAAGTCGAAGCTTTGAGAGGTATATTGACAGACACAATGTTACAACTCAAGGCAGCAAATGAATACATTGCGATTATCTTCGATTGCTATAAGCAACTAGTCAAGCACTTTAGGCGACATGGGTTCATGAAGAAAGTTTACGAAACTACAAGAGAATTCGAAAGCGCAGTCAGAGGAGCATTCCATATGCTTCCTGCTGACCAACTGGATGCGTTCATTGCGATATTCGAGGAAGCACGATACTCTGACCATGACATTGGTCCAAGCCATAGAGATAGAGCCGTTTCCACGCTCAATGAGATTACAAAGAGTTTGACAATTGCTCTAGGCGATGGCGGTATGATAACTCGTGGTGCTGAGCATGAGGCCACCCTCTACGGTGGACTCACCAAGGCAGGCGAATTCATCGCCGCAGACGGGACTGTCAAACAGGCTGGCATCGATGAGAATGCAGAAACATCTAATTTCAAAATTTGAGTAATTCCGCAGAATCGGCTAATGTTGTATTTGAGCCAAAACCCATTGTAATGGGCGCAGGTTTGATGAGCCATGCATTTCGTGCTTGACGCATGAGTGATTGGAGAGCGCTTATTGATAAGGCAATGATGGAAGAAGATAGCAACATAATCGGTGCCCATGCGACATATGGAAAAGCCGTTCAGGCAGCGCTTCAGGATACACAGAAAGAGCTGCACGACTTAGAGGCTGCAAAGGNTGTGGAGTCTCTATACGGCGCACTGGTTGCTTACTCTCAAGTAGTTATGACAAGAATGCGCGCTGAGGAACCGGAAATAGGNGGTGTTGACCACTCGTTTAGAGCAGGTCAGGCTTACGGGGTGTCGTGTGTTTTGAATCACATCATAGATCAATTAACAGACGTCGCGTCAGTTACATCGTTGCAAGCACTGGACGACTTTTCAGATACTTTGCACAATGACATTCTAGTTCAAGCAAGAGCAGCTGGACTCACAGTAGAATTACTAGATGCAAAAGGCGATATTCTCTACGAATGAGACTCCAAAAATGGCCCATATCGGCGCGATTGACATTTTTATCGCGTCGGTGCCTTCATAACAGGGCGGTCGGTCGGCAGGTTGCTTCTAAAGCATCGAGGGAGTCATATGAGTAAACCTGTAAGCAAGACCAACTCAAATCTAGTCGGTTTAATCGGCGATTTGAAAGCACAGTCTCGCGAGACCGGCGCACCTCTGTGGCGAGATGTCGCTTTACGCCTTTCAAGAAGTCGTAAAAACTGGGCACAACCAAACCTAAGCCGCTTGAGCCGTCATTGCCCTGAGGGTGTAACAGTCCTCGTTCCAGGGAAATTACTCGGCAGCGGAGAGGTTTCTGCCAAGCATGATGTCGCCGCATACAGTGTAAGCGCTGGAGCCCGTGAGAAGATTGAAGCAGCAGGNGGAAGAGTTCTTTCTCTTGCTGAACTAATGAAAGAAAACCCAAAAGGCTCGGGGGNGTATCTCCTTGGCTGAAACTACATTTGTATATGATGCAGATGGCTTAGTATTGGGTCGCCTCGCAAGCACAGTTGCAGACATTCTTCTCAAGAGTAGTCGCTCTGGAGAAAACAATCAGGTGGTTATCGTCAACGCAGAAAAAGCAATTGTATCCGGTAAACCATCATCCGTATTCGCAACTTACCACGAGAAATACGCACTAAATCACGCTAGGAAGGGACCTTACTTCCCTCGNATGCCTGACATGATTCTAAAAAGAACAGTAAGGGGTATGCTCCCATATCAAGCAAAGAGTAGCGGAAGGAGAGCATTGCGCAATTTACGTGTCGAGATAGGATGTCCAAGCCATCTGAATGGGGATTTACCAGAAGGCCATGAAGCAGGAGACGACAGCAAAATTCGCAGAGAACTGCCTGTACGTTTCGTCCGCTTGGGCGAAATTAGCGCAAATNTGGGCGCACCAGCACACCGTTGGAATGGAGGTGAACAATGATGCCTCGTAAAGGAAAGAAAGTAGTTCAATCATCAGGAAAGCGAAAGACCGCCATCGCCCGCGCAACTGTAAAGGCTGGCAAAGGCAGGGTTCGAGTCAATAGTGAGCCAATTGAGATTTTGCAACCAGCTCTATCTCGAAGGAAGGCTATGGAACCTTTAATCATCGCAGATGCAATGAACAGANTGTCCAAGGTTGATCTGAATATTCAAACACACGGCGGAGGAATCATGGGTCAAACTGATGCTATCAGGACCGCAATCGCAAGAGGNCTGGTCCACTACAATGGTGGAGCAGAAGGACAAGACGAGGAACTTAGAGATGAATACCTTCGCTTTGACCGCAGCCTACTTGTAAACGACCCTCGTCGCAAGGAACCAAAGCACCAATTGGGAAGAGGTGCAAGACGCAAGAAGCAAAAATCTTACAGGTGATTTAGATGATTATTCCAGTACGTTGTTTTAGCTGTGGCGCATTAATTGCACACAAGTGGGAAGAATTCCAATCAAAGAAAGCTGAAGGAAATGACACAATGAAAGCATTAGACGATGTTGGTATCGACCGATACTGCTGCCGCAGAATGTTTGTCTCACACATCGACCTTATCTCAGAGGTTGCTCCATTCAGCACCGCTCGCCAGTGAGTGTAGATAAATCAAATTCCAGGCTCAAGGGCTTGTGGGTTAGCTTGGCCTATACTTGGCGGCTGGGGGCCGTCAGACCCCAGTTCAAATCTGGGCAGGCCCACCTGCCTGGGATTTTCGGGTAAAATCCTCACACCCTTGTAAGGAATGAATTCATGGTGAATGGATGTTTACGTCTGTTTATGAGATGCCGTGCAATTATATTGGCGACCTTGATTCTTCTCACTCCTCTATCAGTTTCTAGTGCTAAAGATACAGTAACAACTCAGGATTTGGAAGTGTCTGGAAATTATACACTCGATGGCAATCTAACAATAGGTAATGGCACGGTATTAACTCTAAAGCCAGGAACTGTATTGGATACTAAGAATTACTCATTAACGATTGACGGTTCTATGATTGCGGATAATGCTACTATAATGTCTTCAATTCAAACGACAAGTCCCGGATCACACAATGCAGGCGTTTGGGATTCTCTCACAATCTCTCAAAGTGGAGTAGCAGTATTAGATAACGTAACAATATCAAATGCAAAGTCATGCATAATTAATGATGGAAATTTGACAGCAAAATCACTTGTAATGGAAGATTGTCTTATCGGTTTAGAAATTGCAGGCCATTCTCAGATTAACGGCCTAGAAATATCTCATGTAGACAATGATGGGATAAGAGTAACTGGAACGGCGGACATAACAGATTTGAATCTTCATGATATGTCTGCTGGTATAAGCTCCTCTGGAAATTTGTCAGTCTCTGACGCGACATTTTCCTCGATAGGAACAGGTGTTAATCTACACGGAGGAACCGCATCTATTGTTAATTTGGAATTTATATCAGGAGTTAGTAATGCAGTAAGCATATCTTCTGGAGCTAGTGGTTCGATATCGGGAATGTCAGGGACTTCGAATAACGCAATCGTATCTTTAGATTCAACTGGTTTTGAATTTTCTGATATCGATATGGCAGGCGAGAGGTTAGTCAATTCTTGGTCAGCAGGGGACCTTACTGTTACCAATGCGACATATTTTGCCAATACGGCTGAAACACCTATCGACATCAGAACCTCTGGAACAGTGTCAATGGATTCAATCGACCTGACAGGAGCTTTCTCGACTTTCCAAGTTTCGCATGATGCACCATGGATTGGAGCTGCATTTTCCGGGAGTGGAGATTTTATCATGTCCAACACAAGTATTGAGGCAACAGATGTGGCGCTAACCGCTAGCGGGACTGGAACACTTGAATTAGTAAATTCTAGTTTCGTCTCAAAACGACTTGGACTGTCATTTTCTGGAATTTCCTCAACAAAATTGGTTGACGTTAATGTGAGTGTTGAGCAAGGCGGGGACAAGGGAATTGACATACTACAGGGGACTCATCAGTTTGATAATTTGACAGTAAATATGCCATTTAACCGGTTTGCGACTGGAAGTGTGGGTGTAGAATCTTGGTGGTGTGAAATAATTGGAACCAGCATCTCAGTTAACGGATTTGCTGATGGATTAAAAATATATGAATCACATTTACAGATAGAGGATTTGAGTTTATTCGACTCAAGCCAAACCAGTATCTACTCTTCATCATCTGAAATTCATGTCTCAGATATGCTCGAAACAAGATTGTCAAATACGGGCATTGCAATGGTTTCTTCACATGCAGTAATAAGAGCCTGGTCTGCAAGTTACCACGACAACGCCGCTAATATCGATTCAGAATCATTACTGAACGTTTGGTCACTGACATCTTCAAGCAATACTGATTCAGATATGGTAGGAGATGGAGTGGTCAATTATGGAACAAGTCAGAATCTTGACATTCAAGTTTCAGAATCCAATTTACTGTGGGAAGCAGATATCTCGTTTGAAGATCTATCTGGAAATCCAGTGGATGCAGATTGGCAGGTTCTCGGCTTCGAGGGCAAAGCATCATCTGGGATGGCAATCTTACCAGTTAGCGAAGCGGGCTCAACGATTACAGCCACCTACTCTGGAGTAGGCGCAATATTCGAAACAGTTGGGATAGAAGGAGCGAGTCATACAATACAAGTCCCAATTATGCCGCAAGGCGATTGGACTCTTACGCCCGGGACTGTTGTAGTCCTAGGGCCAACTGAAGATGGCTCTCCGCATACTGCTTTTGGCAACATAACAGTGCCTACTAATGCGGGGCTTGTCTTACAAGATACAACTCTATCAATACCAAATTATGCAAAAATAATGGTGGACGAGTTTGGAGATCTGGAAGGCATGAATGCCATCATCGAGGGAGAGGTCCAATCAAATTCCAATGGGTTTGCAAACTCAGTCAATTCTAACTTAACAATCGATGGGAATGTAACATGGTCATCTTGTCAAGATCAGTTACTACTCAACAATCTCAGGATAAATGGTAATGTTGTTTTAGATAATTCGTGTAGGGTAACAATAAACTCTGGAACTGTTGAGGAAAGTGTTGCTATTGGTAATGGGGCGGTATTTGAAATTGTTAACACCCTCGAAATATTAGTCACTGACAAAGGAGAACCTGTTTCAGGGGCCTCAATATCCGTTCAAGGTCAAAGTGTAGTCACAGATTCAAATGGTAGTGCTAAGAAAACGACAGTTGCCTTACGGGTAGACTCTAGTGGAGAAACAGCAGCGGGCTTACAACAGGTTACAATGCAATGGCAAGGCATCACCGATTTACTTGGATGGGATACAGCATCATCATTGTCCCATGAGTTTGTTGTATCGACGGTTGATGGTGGAGTTCTAAGCGAATGGCTGGTCCTTGAAAAAGCATGGAGCCCATATCACTTGACTAGCGATCTGGTAATACCTGCAGAACAAACTATGACAATCAATGATGGCGTGTCTCTGCGAATTGCAGATTCTGTATCGATAACTGTCGAAGGGACATTTAATTCAGGGTCCTCAACAATATCTTCGATGGGCAGCGGTTCTCGATGGAGTGGGCTAATTGTTGGTGGAAACGTCGAGACTACTGCAAGAATATTGGGAACAAATCTGTTTGAAGGCTCTCCGCTTCTAACAATAGATGGCCAAGCATCCGTCTTAATTGGAAACTCGACAATATCACGCTCTAGTAGTGCAGAACCTCTGATGCGACTGACAAATACTGCATCAGGCTCAGTAGATGTTTTATCAACAGCTTTCACCGATTCATCTTCACACTGCATAGAAGCCCAAGGCTCAGCAATTCTATCACTCGTCGATGTTGATTTACAAAATTGCAATTCAAACTCACTGTGGGCCAGGGGCTCAACACTGGAAATAGATGGCTTAGTAACGCAGCAAGCAGTAGATTTAGGTGGCACTAATGGTTTCTTGACCAACTTTAATGGAGGGATATTAAGTGTCAATAATCTTGATGGTTTTGAAATTTCAGATATTGAAGTCGAATCTCTTGATGGCATCGATAATAGAAATTTGATGATTTCGGGAGGTATCATCAATGGTGCACCAGCAATCAGTCTTGAGAACACAGCTGGTGATCTGACAGATTTAGTCATAGATTGTGGAGGTGTAGGAACAGGGCTAATCTCGAATCATGGAAGATCTACTGCCTCCTTGACAATATCTCAATCCAGTATCAATAACTGTGTAAAGGGAATCGACTTGCATTCAGATGGAGAAACAGCACCACTGAGACTGTTTAATTCAGAAGTTGTTGCTGAGACAACTATCAGTTCAGATGGGTATAATGTAGTATCATTTGGCGGATTTTACAACGGATCGTTAGATGTTAGTTCCTCAGTTGTCGATATGTACGATTCTATTCCTACCTCATATTCAGTATATCAGGGAGAGATACGAATTTGGGCAACACACGTTTTCGAGATTACTCAAAACGGCGAATTGACTTACGCAAATTTGCAGTTATCGGTTGATAATTACTGGTCACAAAGTTTTGATGGCGAGCAAATTCAGGTTTCAATGCCTTCAAAAATTTACTCTGATACAGGAATTCAGGAGTTTGTTAATGTCGATGTAGAAGTGTCATCAGTTGGCAATCCAACTACAAATTATAACTTAGAATTCGGTTTGGACAAGGAAGAAGTCATCCAAATTGTATTAGTCGCTAATCAGGCACCTCAAGCAAGAATCATCATACCTGATGATGAATTTTCTATAATGGAGTCTCTGCCTATGGAAGTCAGAGCTTCAGTTTCTGATGACCTAGATGATACTGAGAATTTAGATATTGATTGGATTGTAACTGATGGGCAAACAGAAGTTATGAAACTCTCAGGACACTGGACTAACATAACGGATTTATCTTCCGGTACGTATGTCCTTAATTTGGAGGTTACAGACAGTCAAGGTCTGACATCAACAGACACAATACTGTTTGAGGTGACATTATTGGACTCAGACGGGGATTGGGGCTTAACCTGTAATGGTGAGACGTGGTATGATAAAGAGGAGAACAAATATTGTGGTCCTGATATACATGACACAGATGATGATAATGATGGTGTTTTAGACATCAGAGATCCTTGGCCAACAGATGCATGTGCTAGCATGGATACAGATAGCGACGGACAGCCCGATCAGTTGCATTGCCCAATAGGCATGACAACATGGTTGAATGAGGATCAAGATGATGATGGCGACGGAACTCCAGATGTTTTAGAAGGTTCTAGCTCTGAAGAAGAGTCTGAGGGTAGTCCCTTTACAATCGCTTTATTTGTGGTGTTATTTATTGCAGCTCTTGCAGTATTATTCATACGCAGAAATAAGGGAGTGGATTGATGGTTGAACTGTCAAACAACCTTCCCGATTCAGAACTAATAGCACAGTTTTGTGTTATCATCTTAGGGTTAATTGTCGCATGGGATGGTTACTGGTTGACAAGGCAACGGATCGACATACCGGAGTTAGGTGATTTACCTAATTCAGGATTTGCCTGGGAATCTAATCAACAGCAGGAAATATCTCGCCAATGGGCTAATTTGCTCACACTTGGAGCGATGATGTCTCTGCCTTGGATGTTAGCAGAGTTATCGGATACTCCGATGATATATGTCTGGATTTGGGACGTTCTTCTTGCCCTGCATCTAGTATCTTTGTTAGTTCCTAAAAGATATGCAATTACTTCTACACATCTATTCGCAGATGGACAGAAGTATGAATGGAATAGATTGCGGTTACCAAAGAAGCAACCAAAGAAGAGGATAATGTTGTTGCGCAAGGGATGGGGCCCTTTCGGGCCCCTTCCCCTGGGCGGTAAAATTGCCACATTGGCTGTCGTAGCTCAGAAGATTCTATCTATTCTTAATGAAGAAGAGTGAATCTCATTCCTCGGATGAGGAAGCCTTGGTGTCCATGGTTGCTGCATACCAGACCATCATACCGAATGCAGTCTTGTTGACTACGTCAGCGATGTTGTATAGTATGTTTAGAGCATCCGCGTTGTCACCGTCTTGGCCCATGATCCATCCTAGTGGGTAGATTGCCCAGCCGACTGTTAGGATACCTGCCATTGCCTTGAAAGCGAATTGTGTTCCTTCGCTTGCATCGCCGACTTTCTCCTTTGCTTCTCCAGCCCATAGCTCGTAGATGATGTATAGCCATGCTAATACACCAACTGCGAATAGAGCCTTGTCTGCTCCATCTCCAATGCTGTCGATGTCTGCTTCGGACAAGAATCCGGCAACTAGCATTACCAGAGATGCTCCGAATAGCTTCCAGAACAATACAGCAGATGCTGCTCCAATTGCTGCTAGAATTAGGTAGAACTCAGAAACCTGTAGAGGCACTGTGATCAACCAATCGACGTAGCGCATTACAAGTGGGGACTCATCAGTAGCGACCCAGTGCTCTCGCATGTAGGTGTAGTGGTACCATGCGATACCAGTAACCAGGGCAGCGACTGTCATGGATGTCTTCCACTTAGGTGCTACGTTGTTTCTTTCTAAGATGAAGAACACAGTAGATGCCAGCATCATAGCAGTTGCAATCCAGAATGAAACGCCGACCATGTCGGTTTCATCCAGGTATCCAGCTGTTTCTGCTGACACGCTACCAAGGGTCAGTAGCGACAGTGTTCCCACCAATATTAGGCTTGATGTTCTAGTTAGGTTAGATTTATTCATCGAAAGTCGCTTTTACCATCCCTATATAAAAGAGTGTATTTTTTCTAGTCAGAATCTTACCATTCTGGCACCAATTTGAATATTCCAAATGGTAGAATACTGCCCATTTTGAGCTATTAACTCGTCGTGAGAGCCATCTTCGATTATTTTTCCGTTTTCTAAGACAATTATTCTATCAGCATTTCTGATGGTAGAAATTCTGTGGGCAATAATTACCGCTGTTCTATTTTCTGATAATTTATTTATCGAGCGTTGTAATGCTGCTTCAGTTTCATTATCTATTGCGGAAGTGGCTTCATCTAATATCAACAAAGGAGCATCCTTCAGTATTGCTCTAGCGATTGCCAGTCTTTGTCGCTGACCTCCCGATAATCTATGACCACCTTCTCCAACAAGGGTATTCCAGTTATCGGGTAATTCGGTAATGAATTCGCTTGCCTCAGCAGCGACAGCTGCCGCTTTGACCTCGTCATCGCTAGCACTCGGATTTCCGTATCTTATATTTTCGAGGATAGTAGTGGGAAAGAGCGTTATGTGTTGATCAACAAGTGCCATGGACAGACGTAGGGATTTCAAATTCCAGTCTGCTAGAGACTTCTCTGTCCAGGATATTTCCCCACTACTTGGTTCTGCGAATCTTTGTAACAATCGGATAAGTGTAGTTTTTCCCGATCCAGTAGCACCAACGATTGCAGTCGTTTTTCCTGCTTCAATTTTCAGATTTAGATTTTCAAACACATTTTCTCTATTTGGATATGCGAAATCAAGGTTTTCTATTACGATATCAGAACTGGCGATTTCGCTTCTTGTGGGAGAATGTTCTCCTTGAAGTATTTCGGTTGGTGAGCTCAAGACATCTAAAATTCTTGTAGATGATGCCATTGCTCTTTGATATAAGTCGAATGTTTCTCCAAGATGAGTAAGTGGCCAAAGCAGCCTTTGGGTCATGAAGACTAATATCGAATACGCCCCAATTGCAAGTTTATCTTCTAATGTTAGCCAGCCTCCAAGTAGAAGTGTTGCTGTGAAACCGCAGAGAATTGCCATTCTTATCAGAGGAACAAATGCAACCGAGAGTCGTATAGCTTCACGGTTTGCTTCTCTATACTCGTTACTCAAATCTTCGACTCTTTTTAGTTCTCTATCTTCTGCTGTAAAGGATTGGATGGTCGTCATTCCAGACAAGTCATTCTCCAATAGGGCATTTAGCCTGCCAGCAGTATTGCGTACATCGGCATATTTCGGCTCTAGGCTTTTTTGATAGAGAAAAGATCCCCAAATGATAATTGGAATCGGCAGAACAGCAAATATAGCTACTTTCCAAGAGATCAATAAGAATACAGCACCAACAACTATCACAGTCGTAGTTACCTGTAACATGTCATTTGCACCTTTATCCAAGAACCTTTCAAGCTGGTTAACATCATCGTTCAATATTGCTAAGACATCACCCTTTTGTCTCTCATCAAACCAATTCATCGCTTGATTTTGCACATGCCCAAAGGTTTCTACCCGTAATTCATGTTGCACGGTTTGGGCTAAGTTTCTCCAGAGAATCCCATAAAAATACTCGAATAGGGATTCTAGTGCCCATATAAGGAATGTCAATATTGATAGTATAATCAATTGATTCCACGGGTCTGAATAACCAAAACCAGCGAGATAAGATGAATCTCTCTGAACTACTACATCAACAGCTAAACCAATTATCAGGGGGGGTGCAAGATCCCATATCTTATTCAGAATTGAACACAAAGCAGCTAAACGGAATGTGCCCTTGTGCGGGGCCATATATTGCATCAATCTGCGAAACGGCCCACTCTCACCCATAAACCCGCTAGATGTTCATTTTATGATAATAATTGTAATGAAGCCGTAATCTGGACAATGCCAATCCTAATTTGATTGACTTGCTCTCATCAATATATGGAATTCACTCGTAGTGAATCAGATCTTTTTGTAAGACTTGACCCGGGGGAAGAAATCCATACTACACTAAAGGCACTTGCAGATGAAGTAGGCTTCAATGCCGCTGCGATAACTAGCGGAATTGGACGAACAAGAGAAATGATCTATGGTTATATGAATGAAGATGGTGTATACATAAGAAGGAATTTAGATGCACCATCGGAGTTGGTTAGTCTTTCTGGAAATATAGCAAGGACTCTAGATGGTAAAGCATTCACACATATTCATTGTTGCTGGTCAGACGACGATAACAATGTACACGCAGGTCATATGTTCGAATGTGTAGTCCATGTTGTTGCTGAACTACACATTAGAATTCTATCAAAAGCGATAATGACTAGGTGTCCCTTACCAGACGTAGAACTCCTGGGCTTACAATTTTCGTGATATTCATAATCCTCGCTCACCACGTGATGACATGGGCGGAGGCGAGCGAATCGAGTATCTGGCAAAAGCAGTCAGGTATCACAGGGATTTGTACTACAATCATAGCGCTCCCGAGATTACAGATGCGGAATTTGACGCACTATGGGACGAGTTGATGGAACTTGATCCAGACAATGAAGTACTACACCAAGTAGGCCCAGAGCCTTTGCCCGGAACAGTGAAGGTGGAACATTTGTTCCCAATGCGTTCACTAGACAAGGGAACATCCGGTGAAGACATAACACATTTTGTTTTACAATCCACGTTTGGTGGAAATAGGTACTTGGCACAGCCTAAACTCGATGGCTCAGCACTTTCTCTCGAATACATATCTGGTAATCTTCATCGAGCAGCAACTAGGGGTAGTGGCGAGCGCGGGGAAGACGTCACATTGAACGCAAAATTAGTTGCAAATGTTCCACTGAGATTGGCCATAGACATAGATTGCCATGTAAGGGGAGAGGTGGTAATGCCTTTGACAGTATTCGAAAAGAAATACAAAGACGTGTCACCTAATCCAAGAAACCTATGTTCTGGCGCACTACGACAAAAGCATGGAGACGGTAAGGCTGATGCATCTGACTTAGTATTCTGGGCATATGATGTAAAATTCCCAAACAAATCACCAGATGTGGTTAATGATAGCGAGCTTCTTTCTTGGTTGCAAAAAGCAGGTATTGAGCCTGCGCCATGGAAAGTATTCGACTCAAAATCACCTCAAGTTGAGATGATAGAACATACGCTTGAATGGAGCAAGAAAAGGGAATCTTATGAATATGAAATCGATGGGCTCGTATTCAAGTTAGACAATCTCGAGCAAAGAGAAAATTTGGGAACAACGGCACACCACCCTAGATGGGCACTTGCTTGGAAATTTCCCTCACAAGAAGCAGACTCGGTTTTGCTCGATGTTGATTGGCAAACAGGCCGTACAGGATCTGTAACTCCCGTTGCAAGAATTGCCCCACAGATGGTGGGCGGGGTAACGGTTGAAAACGTGACACTTCACAATGTAGGTGAGGTTGAGCGTCTAGGAGTAAAGATTGGAGATAAAGTGAGGATTACTAGAAGAGGCGATGTAATACCAAAGATAATCCAAAACCTCGGTAGAGCGTCAAATAGCGATTTAGAGGGTAGGTTCCACGCTGATGGAACAGCATTCAAGTATGATTTATCGTTTAGTGAAATAACGATTCCAAATAAATGCCCAGCGTGTGGTAGGGATTTGACAATGGAGGGGGCATTCCTAAGATGCAATTCTTTAGATTGTGTTGCTAGAACAGCACGGTCTTTGACATATTGGTGCAGGGCTTTAGAGATGGATGGTATCGGTGAAAAATTAATTGAAGCTCTAATGGATAGCGGACTAGTTCTAACCATAGCTGACTTATACAGACTTACACATTCAGACATATCCAGTCTAGATAGAATGGGTGAAAAGAGTGCTAACAACGTGATTGACGAACTAGCGAAAACTAAATCTCTAGTTTTGTCTAAATTTCTCCATGCCTTAGGCCTTGAGAGAATCGGTCCCGAAGTGTCTACTGCGATATCTCAGTACTTTAGATCATTACAACGATTACTAAATTGGATTGATGAGGGCGAATTAGATGAATTAACTACTATTGATGGAATAGGCGATAAGGTTGCAACTATATTTCATGATGGAATTTCCACAAGAAGAAGTTTGATCGACGAACTATCGACAATAATTACTGTCATAGATCAAGAAGAATCAGGAAGTGGAGTTTTCGATGGCATGTCTTTTTGCATAACTGGCTCTCTCTCTAGGCCGAGAAAAGAAATAGCACTCTCGATAAAAAATTACGGTGGCAAAGTTGTAAGTAGCGTAAGTGGAAATCTGGATGTTCTTGTGGCAGGTGAAAAAGCTGGGAGCAAGTTATCCAAGGCTGAATCTTTGGGAGTAACAGTATGGAGCGAGGATATGTTGTTTTCTAAGATATCAAAATCTGAAAATACCAACAAGACGCTTTTCGAGTTTTAATAATCAACACACGTACTTAAAAGGGTATCAAATATCGTGCAACCATGAGACTGAAGGTGTTATCGCTTCTACTTGTAGTGATGATTCTCTCATCTATCACCCCGATATCACTTGCAAGGTCCAACGGTATTCACTCTAGTTCGGGAGGCTGTGGGTGTCATTACGCAACAAGTGCAACAGTCTCTATTTCCGGACAACCAGCCTCCTACAATCCCGGTCAGACCTATACTCTTACTGTATCCGCTAGCGGCAGCATTTCGGGTAATGGAGGCGGTTTTAGCTTGGAGGTTGACAAAGGCACTCTGGCGGTTCCCAGCGTAGGAATAATGTCTGTTAAGGTCAATAATGCAGGTAAAAGTGCGACTCATACAACCAGTAGTTACCGTAGTTGGGATGTTGATTGGACTGGACCTCAAGCAGGTTCGGGCGTTGTACAATTCGATCTTGCAGCAATGATTGCAAATGGTAATGGAGGAACTTCTGGAGACGGATGGAGCACAACCTCAATACAAGTTCCTGAGGCAGTAGTGGTTACACCAAACAACCCCCCCTCCCTAAGCAACTTGCAAATTACCCCTGCTAATCCCTACACTACGGACACTCTATCACTAAACTACACCTTTGAGGACCAAGACGGTGATTCGGAGATTGGTAGTGTCATCCATTGGTTTAGAGACAATGTAAGAGTAACCAGTCTTGACAATCAAACATCCGTAAGTCCAGCCTTCACACAGAAGGGTCAGACTTGGAACGTCTCAGTAACCCCTAGCGATGGCACCGATTATGGACAACAGGAAAATCTGACAAACATTTTCGTCATAAATTCCCCTCCTGTGGTTCAGTTTGCAGAGATATTACCAGAGAATGCAACCGATGCCAATAACCTATCCTTTACTTGGCAGTATTCAGATGCTGATGGTGATAATGTTTCGATTTCTGAAATCGAGTGGTTTCTGGATGGAGCAAAAGTATCGGCATTTGATGGCTACATGGTAATCCCTTCTGTCGCAGTAAGAGACGGAGATTACTGGTATGCTAACATAAAATTGAGTGATGGAGAGTCAAACAGCTCTTGGTTCTCAACAGCATCAATTTTGATTGGGTCCTCCAATAACGCACCGGAGATTACTAGCGTTACAATTGACGGAGTATACACAACTGTAGACGACCTTGAGGCGACTTGCACTGCAACAGATATCGATAATGATATTTTGACTTACGAGTGGTCATGGTCAAACGGTGTTGGGTCAGTAAACTCAACTATCTTGTCTTCAACATATACTAGTAAAGGTCAGACATGGATCGCATCATGTAGGGTTAGCGATGGCAAAGTATGGTCCGATTGGACAAACTCACAGTCAGTTGTGATACAGAACTCAAAGCCAATCTTAGAATTCTTGGAAATTACACAAGACACGGTCTATTTCGAAAATGAGACTGAGTACAATTACACTGCTAGTGATCCAGATGATGATGAATTATTCAAACAAGAATCTTGGACCAGAGAAGGAGATGTCCTGACATTGACTCTTTCAATTTACGACTCTGAGTTTGGATATTCTGAATCCTTATCAGATAGCGTTTTGATAATTAATTCACCACCAGTAGTCACATATTCAGGTAATTATGAATTTGATTCGTTGTCGGATTTAGAGCCAATCATGAGCGTAAGCGATGCAAATGGAGACGATGTTGTATTGAACTGGATTTGGATTCGGAATGGGTTTGTAACAGGATTCAACTCCTCTGTAATACCATCCGAAAATATTGGTGCAGGTGATGTTTGGGTATCTATGGTTACACCATTTGATGGTGAGGACAATGGAACTATGCTAATTTCAGAGTTTACAATAACCAATAACAATCCAATAGCCATTGTTTCATCTGCTGATGATTTAATTCAAGGCGCATTTGTCACATTTTCTGCAATGGATTCCGTCGATGAAGACGGAGAAGTAATCAGTGCAGTTTGGAAAGTAAATGGGTTGCTAATTGGCTCCGGTCTTACTCAAAGTGTTTTGATGAGCGAAGAGTTGGTCATTGAATTAACAGTTACAGACAACCTGGGAGGAACTAACACAACCGAGATAACATATTACGGTATTATGCCACCAACTGCGGAAAATCTACAAGCGTCAGTCAAAGGTAATGCCGTACTGCTTGAATGGGGTGGAAACGCCGAGGAATGGGCAGTGATGAGAAACGGGGAACTTGTTGAAATTACATCCGCATTTTCCTTCAAGGACGAACCAACACTAGAAGGAGAACATGTGTATGACATATACCCTGTAATCGAAGAACAAGTGATAAACATTGGAACAGCTGAATCAACAGCAAATATCTATCTTGAGATAAAAAATGTAGAGGAAGCACCGGGACCCGACACCACCTTTGGGCTAATTTTGAGCATAGTTCTAATACTCTTTAGCTTGACAATATTAGGTTATAGTTACCTAAAGAGGAGGGATTAGGATTAACCTAAGGCCGTTACTCATTATCTTCATACTTGTAGCATCAGCAACAATTTCTGCTGCAAACCCCGGTGGAAAAGGTGATGCAATGCGGTCTAGAGATTGTGCAGGGTCATGCCACGGGGATTCTTCTACAAATGGAGTATCAACGGCCACCTTGGACATAATCCCCCAACAAGAAGTATACGCAGGATTATTGATTGAAGTAGAGACTCAGGTAGGCGGAGTCGAGGTCAGCGACATGCGAATGGTTGGACTTACGTTACTTTCGAATAAGGATGGAGCGAAAGATTTGCCATCTAATGATGGTTGGGAAATTGTAACAGATCCAAATGGAGGAGTAAATAATTACGTAGAGATTATTGACGATTTTTCTATTCAGAATACAGTATCACAAAAATGGACACTTAGAGCACCTACAAGCCCTGGATTCTATGAGTTGTATCTAGGTATACAGCATGGGAGTCCCGATGGTGGAATCGCGATGGTAGGGATTTCAGAGTCAGCACAGATAACGGTTTCAGAAATGCCGGAAAATCTTCCCAGATTGTCTCCCGAGTGGACTCCTCCTAACGTGAGGGAAGTAGGGGTTAAGACTACAATTAAGCTTGAAACTGTTAACACCGAATCGGTCTATGTAGAGATGAAACGAGGTTCTGGGATAGTCAATCTGTCTGTTGTTGATAATGAATTTACAATCCCGGCAGCGATTAATCCGGGAGTTGTTGAGTGGAGAGTCATAATGCAAGGAGAGGGGCCTGATCAACAATCTCCGTGGTTCAAATTGACAGCACAAGAAAAATCTTGGGATGTTGATAAAACTGTATTATATCTTCAAGCAATATCATTGTTCCTTCTTTGTTTAGGTTTAGCTATGACACAGAAACCAATCCGTAATGAAGAGTTGGATGAAATCGAAACAATTGAGTCTGATTTAGAAGAAAAGTATTCTTCAGGAGTTCCTGCTATACCACAGGAGGGTATTCCTGAAGGCTGGACTATGGAGCAATGGGAGTATTACGGCCAAGAACATCTTGACAGTATTTCACGAGGTGAGCAATTATGATATCTTCAGGTACACTACACGTGATTTCAACCGAACTTACTGTCGGTATGTTTTCTCTTTCTGGTATCGCATTTTTGTTTTGCCTGATTAAGAAGGGTCCAGTATCTAGGGAGGCAGTCGCACATTGGGCTCTATTCTTCGGACTGTTAGCAACGCCTTTTGCTATCATTACAGGAATAAATGCATCATCTGGTGGCGAGTTGAGCAACCCTCTTCTAGCAAACAAAGTTCTACTTTCCATGACTGCATTAGGTCTTGCAATTGGTGTCTTAATTCGCAGTCGTAGAGGAGGAGATATCGATGCTACTCATTCAGTTTTAGGACTATCATCAGTCACACTAATGCTCGTAACAGCGAGTATCGGTGGCGAATATACACGAAGGGAGTCCCTGTTGTTTTTCCTACCCAAAGAGACAGTTCCGATATTCCCAATGTGGGCAATAATCGCGATTATCATTGTTGGATTATTCCTAATATCAAAATCAACCATAGAGCATAGAAGTTGACGAAGGACTTGGTGCTGAGTCAGCCCCTTCCATCATATTCCTTATTTGCTCCTCTAATTGTTTTGCTTCTTCGATTAGCGGCTCGTGATCTAAATCAACTACAGGGAGCATCTTGTTGAGATATTCGATAACAACTGCTGCGGCCCTTGCATCTGGGAATCTTGGGTCAGCCTCAACCATGATACTCATAATGTTCCTTCCACGGCTAGAACCCTCGCTCAACAAGGCACCAGGCATCCCTTTGATTACGCCCTGCTCCAGAAGTGGGATGTTCATCTCTTTTAGCAAATCTTTCATTTTATCAGTTGCTGCGACACCAACAACATCTACTCCCTCAGTATCTTCATATTCAACCAATGGTTCTTGTCCGTTTAGGTTTCCTTTCATTCCTTTTCTTGCAAACGCATCTATGATAACACCCATCGAAGCTTTTTGTTCCTTTGACCAGACGAATAGAGAACTTACTATCTCATGGACTAGTAAATCTGGAACGACAAGTTCACTCATTAAGAGCAATACTTTGTCACAGCCATCAATCTTACAAATCGGTTTGCCAGCATATGCTCTTATTGCAGGAAGCGGAACGCCGTCTTGCACTAGACAGATTGCTGGCAGCTTAGGATGAGCAACTCCGCCGACATATTTCAAATCTAAATGGTCGATTAAAAAATGCGCCACTACACTTGATACCATCCCTACGGTTGGGAAACAACAAACCACCAGAGAATCCTCTAAATCTACTGTTTTGTCAAGCCAAACCTTTGCTTCTTCCATAGCACTCTGAGGCGGCTCACGTGTATAATCTCGCCCCTTACAAGGCTTAACAATCAATTTGTTTTATCATTCGCAATATTCGATACTGTTTGATTTACAGCTAGCTTGAGTAAAGTCTGTTTTGATGGCTAAACATGGACCTATGTACTATGATGCTTGCATGTAGAGTATGCTTACCCCTCACCTGACGGCCTTGAAAGATTCAGTTAGGACGCTGCTTTTGATTGGTGGGTGTGCAACAGTTGGAGCAGGGATATTGACTCTGATCATTGGACTAGATACTCCCTACGCTCCTTGGGATAGAGAATCCAATACCATGTTCCCTCCAGTATTATTCACGCTTGCAAGTTTTGTAGCTACTGTTGCCTTTTGTGCGTGCACCACAGTCTTTCACTCAGCACTAAAATTGGTGACAAATAATCCAGACAAGTGGTGGAGGGTTAGCGGAGGCTTGTTTTTACTGTCTTACGGGACTCTCTCCTTTATGTCACAGACAGTTGAAGCGGCTATAATGCTCAACATTCTCCATCTAATTGTGGGCATACCTGCTCTAGTTTTCTTACCTCAAGCCACTCGTATTGAGTGAGAAACTCATTTTCTACCAGTAGAACGTTATGATTTTCTACCTAATCGAGGAATAAGAGCAGGAGTATTTTCTCTATACTTTAGGTATTCTAAATCCCCCCCCCATCTTTCTAAACCTCGTCGATCGAGTATGGGAATTCCACTGATTTTTGTTAATAAAAAGTAAATGAATAATGGTGAAATCCAGGTGACCATCTCTAGGCCTGTAAAGCAGGATAATCCAAATATGGCGATTCCAGTCCATAGAAGAATTTCTCCTAGGTAGTTAGGATGCCTGCAATAAGACCACAAACCACTATCTATCCATTTACCCTGATTGCTAGAATCCTTGTTGAATGCAGTTTTTTGATTATCTGCAACTACTTCAATCCCAAATCCCAATATCCATACTGACAATCCTATACCGTCCCATATCCCTAATGCGGGCGCAGAACCAGATTGGCTGTTGATTACTATAACGACAATCATTGTAAGGAATACCCAAAGGCCTTGGAGGGTCCACGGCACTAGAAATCTAATTGGCGACGTTTTGAGTTCGTCAAAGCGCCCATCCTTTCCTGTTCTATGAATACGGAAATAAAGGAAACTGGACAGACGTAATGACCAGATAACAACAAGTATGCTAATGATGTACTCTCTAACACTTGGTGGTTCGGATTGCGAACCTGCCCAAAGGCTGAATACTACTACTGTAAGGTAAGTTGAACCTCCAATTAGGTCATAAAATCTTTCAGTTTTGGCTATTGAGGCAGGAATCCATGCAATCCATTGCATACCAATACAGATTACAGCACAATAGAGAACAGCGGAGTATCCTTTCAGAATTACAGAATTATTTTCAACAGCACTGACGACTAGAAAAATAATGACACTCGTAATAGCTACAACGATGGTTGTCAACCGCAAATCTTGACCAGTAGAATCCATTGCTATCAGCAAGTTTACCCATCCACCTCGTTAATAATTATGTTTAACAGTCCGAACATTTGACTAACTTCCAAATGCACCATGTCGCTAGACTCCTACCTTGGAAAGTATAATTTGTAAATGAAATCTCGACCAGACATGAGTCGGGTTGATGATGATTTTTTGGACGCTTGTCAAAAGGTTGAGGAACTCTATACTCGATTAAACAACTCCACCATCAGGAAAATCTACGCCTACTACAAGCAGGCTACTGTGGGGGATATTACAGGTAAAAGACCCAGCGTTTTAAGATTAAGAGAACGGATAAAATTTGAATCATGGTCATCAATTTCAGGAATGTCTAAGCAGGATGCAAAAATTGCCTATATCGACTTGGTTAACAACCTAAATTTTGATGGCGATGAAATTTCATGCGACGAAAGAGAGGCCCGATTAAACAACTAACATCACAATGTTTAGTTCGTAATACTTGCTCCCTAATTTCAATGAGTTCCGCTGCAACTGACTCAGATCTCTACTGGCTTAAGTCAATAATGAAAAACGAGCTAGATTTGCGGCCTCCATTTCTTGCAGGTATCGGTAAAAAGCGTGTCATAATGCGAGATGAATTAGGAAATCCGATAGGACATTTGACTTTGTCAAATAGATGGAGCGGGTATGAGATAAACAGCTTTGTTGTGGATGAAAATCATAGGGGGAGAGGATTATCTCATGAGTTGCTGGAAAGAATTGATACGAGTCCAACATTCTGTTACACCAGAGATATAAGACTACAATCAGCCTTACTAAAAGCAGGTTATTCTAGAGCTTTTTTACCTGGATTTATCGCTACTTCCAATTTGATGTTAGCAAGGCTATGTATAGTATTGTGCATGATATTTACACTTGATTTCAGAAGGTTATTTCACCAGATAAAGAATATTTTGCGCTATAAGTTATACATACTGGATGACTAAGCGCCATTGATTTATTTGCGAGTTTTACAAAATTTAATATCATAATGATAAGCAAATAAAAAAATCTCAAATAATTTTGGTTATCATGAAGCCTTTGAAGCCTCTGAAGGCGGTGATGGCGGCGGTGGGTGGTGAGATTTGATTGAGGTCAAATTCGGAATTCTGAAATGAAATTTCTCATTTTCTCTCTCGCATTAGAATCTTCAACACCATTTGGCGATAATAACCAGTCTACGTAACGCGGGTCCTCATCGTAAATTGTCTTGAGGTCTTTTCCTCTGTGCCTGCCAAATGCAACAATAATCGCTCCCTGATCAAGTTTTATTCTCCCTTTTTCGTCCAAAGATTGTAAATCGGATAGGGCGCGTCCTAATTGCGACTCATCCTTTCGAGCTTCTCCATTGATTAACCAATATTCGATGTCAGCTAAACTTCTTCGAAAACTAGAGGGATGGTCGCGCATTATTTTCCAAAGCAGCAGCAAGCTCGCAGCAGCATCAGCAGCAGCGTCGTGGGCATTGGATAGATCAATTCCATGCATTGCACATTGGGCGCCTAAATTATGAGGTCTAGGGATTTTTAATCGTCTTACTGCTTCTAGAGTGTCCAATACTACAAGTGGCTTTGGAGGGATAAGTCCACACCTAAAGAATTCATTTTCAAGTAATGGCATGTCGAACTTTCTAGCATTATGTCCTACAATTACCGAACCATTGATTAGATTGAATAATTCTTCAGCACGATGTTTGAAAATCGGTTCCCCCTTGACGTCAGCGTCATAAATTCCGTGAACGTTAGAAGCTCCCGATGGTATTGGTCTCTGAGGATTAATCAAAACGTCATAATTTATCGATGAGCCGTCGGCTGCGGCGCCAACTAAAGCGACCTGTACAATTTTGTCATTTCTGGTTGAGATTCCAGTCGTTTCAAGGTCGAAAGCGACTACCTGGTGTCCAGATAAAATATCGACCATGACAGTCCCATGGAGCACATGCAAATGAACATCACTACACAATCGCTATTGATGGGATTTTAGAATCGTATCACAATGGGGATAAAAGATTGGTTCAAGAAGAAACCCGATGTTGAGCCAGATGAAGTGGTTGAGAAAAGCGAGCCAATCACTCTACCTGAACTCGACAGGGAGGAACTACTGGACGAGACACTGTCCGTAATCATGAGCGATGAGACAATGCCGGTGCCGGAAATTATTGTGGATGCAGTTCCAGAGTATGATTCGGGTGAGGTTGAGGTAGAGTCTTTGCTGGATGAATCTATGGAATCAAACTATGAATTGAACACTGTTGATGAAACAGATTTCGAAGATATGCTAGAAAATGCACGAGTAATCGGAGATATTCCTGAGGAAGTAACATTCGAGAAAGGTGAATAACCAACTATTATATGCAACCTACCTCCACTGAAATCTGTGGTGAGGAAGGTGAGAATGAAATGGGCTCTTATTTTTGTTTCACTTTTATTCACTCAATTGTTAGCTGGATGCACAGGGGTTCTAGAGGAAACAGTTGACCCGAGAGCATCTCTCACAACAATAGGTCCAACCGATATACAACAAGGAGAATCAGTGACATTTGACGCTCTTGATTCTGATGCAATCGAAGGTGTAATCACAGCGTTCAATTGGGATTTTGGTGATGGGACTAAGACTACAACCGTTGGAGGTTTCACCTCACACCAATTTATGAAATCAGGTCAGTTTAATGTCAAACTGACAGTCACAAACGACCAAGGAGGTAGCGATTCAACTACAACTCTAATCAAGGTCAATGGCGCTCCTGAGATAAATATCTCGATTCCAGATGTGGTTAGAAGCGGAGACATCATTTTACTTGACGCTAGCAACACCTTCGATCCTGAAAATGGAGTACTAAAATTCGCATGGGATCTGAACTTCTTGGAGGATTCAGATGGTGATGGCGACACAAGAAATGATGTAGATTCTACTGATGAGAGAGTTTACCTTCCTACGGAAACTAGTGGTTCTATCATGGGTTCTTTGACTGTTGATGATTCCGAGGGTGGAGTTGTAAGCGAGCAGTTCTCAATCGAGGTTCAACCTAGACGTTACAAGGTATCTTGGGTGCAGGATACTCTAAAGTGGGACTATGACGAATACCTTGAGCAGGGCGAGACTTGGAGTGAGAACATGACTCCGGGAATGGGTGTGAGAATACTCGCATACGATGCCCAGTTACAATTAGATCAAGACCTATTCATGCCTCCTGATAATTTCACATTATCACTAAACATTATCGATGACAGCCACAGAAGAAGTTCTGATACCAAGCCAGGAAATGTTACGAGAAATGAATCAACAACCGCTGAATTAAATGCTAGCAATTTGAACCCCCCTGGTCCTGATGGAGTATTTGATGCTGATAGTGAAGATGAGTTACTAAGCAGTTTGTTGAACGAGCCAGGAGCTAGGTTTGGCCAAGGAGAATGGGTATGGTCAATCATCGCTCAAAATGCAGATCCAGATTCTCTTATTCCAGGAGCGCCAGATCCAGATTCAGGAAACGATTGGACATTGGAAATAGTGATAACGATCTCTCGGCCAGTCCTAACAGAAGTTGCTTACGAAGTCTAAACAAATTGAATTGGTTGGACAGTTTTCCAGTTTGAATTTGCAAGCTTCTTTGCTTTACCATCTGCTATAATTGGATGAATGTGCACCAATCTACCGTGCATTCCATGAACACCAAATTTGATTCTTAACTCTACTTGGCGGTCCCTCTCCGCTGCTTCCATTTGTTCTTCATCAAGATCTACACTCGCCATTACTTCCCCGGTTGAGCCTGATGACACAGTAAACGTATTACCCTCAATTTTGGTTCTTGGTTTGAAATCCATATCATCGGGATCATGCATCCAAACCTCAAGGTCAATGGATAGGTAATCGCGAATGCCAACACGCTTGATATCGATGGAATCTACCATGATGATCGTATAGGCCCAGTGGACGCTTATTGAAAACTCCTCCCATTGCGTGGGGGTATAGGGACTTCTACCTACTCTTTGATATGGGTTGAGGACGTTGTTCGATTTATGTCACCACCTACAAGCGGCAAAGGGACTCAAAAATTGGCTAGACTGAAAAAACTCAAAGATGAGGTTAAGAGATTTGTATTCGCAAACCCGGGGTGTAGCGCACAATCAATTGTAGCTCACTTACAGCATGACAAGAAACTAAGGAACCACGGTTTGACCCCAAGAAAAATTGGTTTTTTCATACCAAGACATTTGCATAAGCAGTTGATTTGGTGGCAAGACCATGGTGCTGGACGTAGAGTATACGGTCCTGATGAGGAAAATTGAGCGACAATCTGAATATAGAAGTTCTCCGGGAACAATACATGAGCGGGGTTACAGCATACTTTGACCTCGATGGCACTTTACTTGACGCATCTAGTGAAAAAAGCCTCACTGCATTACTCTCGAAGCGAAGACCATGGAGAATTCCACTAGGATTAACCATGTGGACTGCTGGTTTTTTGGGTAATATGATTAGAGGTCGGTCGGTATATGATGCTGCTAGAAATCGAGGTCATTTCTCTATGTGCAGTTGGGATCTTCTCAGAAAGCTGTCATCAGAAATCGTAGAAAGTAAACTATCGAAAAGAGTATCTCAAGATGCGTTAGATAGACTAGAGTGGCATAGAAGTCAAGACCACAGATTAGTTCTAGTTACTGCAACGATAATGCCCATGGCGAAAGCGATGGGAGAGCACTTGGGAATGGATGAGGTGTATGGGTGTGGTCCAGAAGATATGACTGGAATAATGTCAGGCTCAGAAAGAGGATGGAGCGTTCCAAGAAGGAAAGGAAAAGTGCCCATCGTTCAAGCTGACGCTTCTGCTATTGGCCATGATTTGGATGATTGCTGGGGATACGGAAACACGCATGCGGACTCATTTTTCATGGAGATAACAGGAAATCCAGTTGCGATAAATGCAGAAAATAGATTGAAATCTCTTGCAAAAAAGAATGACTGGCTAGAGTTTGAATGGCGTGTATAAGCGGCCCGTCGTGCTTAAATGGAAAGGGCAATTCGGCCAAATACAACTGGCCCCATAGTGTAGCCTGGATATCACAGTGGCTTGCGGAGCCACGAACCCGTGTTCGAATCGCGGTGGGGCCGCTCACTCTTCCTCTTGTGTTAGATTATTTTCAAAATTAGAGTCAATTTCAAGCTTTACTTTTTGATCTAAAGCTAGCCTTGCGGATGCATTGATTAGAGGTAGTATCGACATAGCAAAACAAAGTAACATACAAGTTCCACAGATGTAGGATAGGAATTCGAATGTTTGTGCAACTTCTGGTGGTAACATCTCAGAGGTATCAGACATCATCCAAGAACCGTAGAAACCTCCAATCAATCCGATTCCTGAGCCTAGCGTGCTAATTTTTGCACCCAAAGATTTCAGTCTGTATAACATGAACCCTCCGACAAAAACCATGATTCCACCGATGAGAAGTGAATAACCTCTAACGGAATAAGCTCCAGAATCTCTAACCTCATCATGATATTCTTGGTATTCTTCTTCTGTGACATTAACCTCTAAATTTTGGTAGTTTTCTACTTGGGATTTTGCATCTTCAAAATCTTCTCTNTTAGANTTTTGAATATCTTCAAATCCAACCATTATCATTAGAAGNGANCCCATTATGAGGATAATNGCAATNGTTTTNGGNCCCTTCTTATCAGCGCGNGGAGGAAATAANTCGACTGGTGCAGAATCATTAAAATCAGTCATNTTTGCGCCTCCAAACCATCTTTCAATACCTTTGGAATAGATANNGAATCCATGTTCTCTAAATCAACACATACTGTNACNTGTTCACTTGACCACAATAGCACATTGTTTTGATTATAGAATTCATATTCCCACTTGCATGAAGTATTACCAACGTGAGAAATCGAGATTTTTGCCTTTACTTCGTCACCATATTTTATCGGCGAATGAAATACAGATTTCACATCTACAATCGGGAACCCCAACTTCATTTCTAGCATGATTTCGGGATAGCTAATACCGCAAATCACTTCCCACGACTCTTCAAAGAATCTGTGTGCTAGGTCGTATATCCTTGGGTAGTATACAATTCCTGCCATGTCTACCATTGGGAAATCAACCCTGCGCGTTAATTCAACCGCCATGCAATTTCCTAATGGTCTAGGTTATTCAAGAATCCTCAGGCTTTGCCCATTTTTTTGCTAGGAGCTTAGCTAAATCTTCATCCAACTTAGCATTCCACCAATCGCTTCCCTGCCAAATTGCATATCTTCCTCGAATTCCTCTAATATCAGCACCATCGAACTTACAATTTCTAAAATTAGAGATATTCAATCTAGCCTTGCGCAGGTCAGCTCCTCTAAAATCGCAGTTGTCGAATGCGGATTTCATTAGGTCGGCTTCGACCATTGACGCTCTTGAAAAATCGGAATCAACAAAATTTCCCTCTGTCAAATCAGCGTTGTTTAGTATGCATCGTTTGAAGTTTGATCTGGGGTGGTTCCCTCTCCTTAGGAGGGCACCTGCTTTATTTTGGTATGACCAGTCAAGTGGATTTTCCTTATTGTCGGTGCTGCTGCCCGACATGACCATTTTATCGCCTCAGTATCGACTACGCTTGTCGAGGTGAGCTCTACCTTCTGGAGTCAAAATCGCATAGCGGTTCTTCTCTTTAGCAGATGGAGGTGTTACGAGGAATCCTCTCTCTCTAAGACGGTTTAGATACAGTGATAGGTTACCTGGTGGTTCTAATCCTGCATCTTCGAATAGGCCGTCGATTACTCTTGGAGGGCTATCGTTTACACCTTCGACGTCCCTTAGATATTGAATTGCACCTAGAACTTGGTCAGGTTTTCTAATGAGGCTGCAGTTTTGGATTAAAGCTCGGAACGCTGAACCTCTTTCAGGCAAGCCTGCATCGCGCGCTGCTTCGACAGCCGCTTCGATAGCTCTCTCCCTAGCATTTCTTATTCTAGATAGAGCAATTGACCATGTGTCATCACTTTTGATTCTAATCAACCGATCGTCTACACTAGCTTGCGCACCTGATATGTCTATCTCTACATCCCCTGCTCTGATTAATACTCTCGCTTCTTCTTCCATGCAACCACCACATTCTGAAAACATAAAATTTTGTAATACCCGTTAATTATTGACATAATGCAATCTAACGGGTCTGTGTAGATACCTTGTGGTTTAAAGGCATGTTTAATGCAACAAAAAATCTAACCGTCTTACTGGGGTTAATTTATTTTGGCTCAGGCCTACATTCTATTAAATATGCCAGAGATTTGTGGTTGAAGGATAAGGCACATGAATGATGGACGTTTTGATATCCTTGTTCGGGTGCTATCATGAAGCGACTAAATACGTTCATAATCACTTTTTTTCTGATTATTTCTATTCTCCCTCTGAGCAATATCTCAGCGTCTCAAACATCTAGTTCTATCACTTCTTTTAGCGGAGGTCTCGCATCGAAAACAATAGAGCTCTCAGGAGGACAAGTAAACAACTCTGTCACAATAGACATCCCTAGGAACGTAACCTTCACTTCCGCAGGTTTTGATTTGGACTTTGACCAAACGGATTCTAGCCCAGGACAAATCAGCGTGGACATATATGAAGATGGGATTTTGGAATGGAACTACTCTGGCCAAGGATATGGTAACATTGGAGAGCAGACAACGTTCTATGACGGAAGTAATTTTTTCGTTCAACCTACTAATGCTGGGAATTCATCAGTTCCCGGAGTCATGCTTCCCTCATCAGGTGTATTACAATCATCAACACTGGATGCTAGTTTCACACCACAAGCTGGTGGCGGCTTTTACGAGATCGGAGGGATTACAGATATTGTTGAATCAGATATTGATTCGGATGGTAATCTAGAACCTGTGATTCTGCTCAACAAGAACAGCAATAATACCAGTAAAATTCTCTGGGCGGATTGGAACATAAATTCAGGGATATCACTTTCTCCAGAAATACAGACATGTGATAATGCAACCTCAGTTTCGGTAGGTGATTTGAACAATGATGCTCAAAAAGACATTGTTGCGTTTTCTACCGATTCTAGCACTGCGTGCATCCATTTGGCTAACAACACGGCGTTTGACCCTGTAATAAACATCACAATTACTGACGGCCTCCTCCTAGCAGATTTAGGAAATGTGAACTCGTTCGGAGGCGATGAACTCGTCAGTTTAAACTCCAGTGGTTGGTTGAACTACCACACTTGGAATAACACCACGTCGAATCTAAATCCACCAATATCACAAATCATCTATCCTAACGGTTCGATAGGTATGGCTGCGAACCTGAGAGCGTTGCACGTTGACGATTTCTTTGGTAACGGTAAGATTTCTGCTTTGGTAGGAGACGTTATGGGACATTGGACTTTATGGCAGCACTTCAATCTCTCTGGAGGTTGGGGAGGCCCATTGACAGTCTTTGACGATATATCGCAAAATGAGATTTTGGCAGATTTTGACAATGATGGAGATATTGACATTATTGGAACAAATGATGCTGGTTACGCTATGCGAATTAACAATGGCAGTCAGTGGAATTTATCTTCAAGCCAAGGGCAAATCGATCTCTTGAATGCAACGATTGTGGATTACAACAACGACGGAGAAATGGAAATACTTACCCCTATTACAGGCATTTCGGATGGTAACAATCAAACAATCAATGGAAATATAACAATTCAAACAATCAATGCCACTAACGTTTCTACCGTTTCTTCAACCTTCCTTGAACCGTGGTCTATGCCGACTTCGATAATCGCAATGGATATGGATAGCGATGGCATTCCAGAACAGATAATAGGGGCGGGAGAATCGAGTCTAGGGCTATTTATTGCCGGCTACCATTCGATAGCTCTGGATGCAGATGGTGACGGTAACTTAGAGATGGAGCGAAGCGGCTATGCAGGGGACTCGAGCAATGGCTTAGAACCATTGACTATGATAGATCAAATGGATGGTATTAGAGACGACCTTGCTCCATTGATACAGATTCAGCCTACAATTGTAGATGGCTATGGCATATCAATGGTAAATTATTCTATGAATGCAAAATCATCAGGAGTCGGTAGCTTCAATTACTCAAATCTAGAAATCAGATATGACTCATCTTTTCACGTTGATTTGAACCCATATGCCTCTGCAAATCTGACAAACGTAATCAATCAAGGAATGACAGCAGGAATCGGTACTTACAATCTCTCAATACCAATCAACTCAACTCTTCAAGGAACAATATCTGTAACCAACTTGGTTGCAAATTATGTTCAAGGAGCTCCTAATCTAGCATTACCAATAACTCCGTCTATTCAGCTAACAGGTTTAACACATCAAAGCGTGACAATTGAGTGGAATGACTTGTTCGACTTTGGCCCAGATATATTGAATTTTGAATTATTTAGGCTATCCGAACCAGGACAAACAATAGACCTAGCAAATCCGTTCGCAAATACATTGCTTTCCAACATTTATGTTGATAATAACGTCTCATCAGGAACTACATACACTTACGTTGTGAGATCGGTTCATGAGTTTGGAGTCACTTCCAACTTATCCAGCCCGCTACAAGTGACTGTCCCATACCCTGCTCCTCCCGCTTTAATCGAAGGACTTCAGTTAAGTGATATCTCACCAGATACTGGTGGAGAACTGCAATTATTATGGAATGCAACGACAGAAACAATCGCTGAATATGAAATATATCTAGAAACGGTCACATTTGTAAATATTTCAAGCCTGACTCCATTCAAAACAGTATCTTCGAGTCAATCACAAACCAACCTTACAGGACTTACAGATGGCCAACCATATTGGGCGGCTGTGGTTGCAGTTGATTCGTTTGGTAACCGTTCTAACAGCGTAATATCAGTAGGACCAGCATACCCAAGAAATGACACGCCTTTGGTTGTTGATTTGTCGATAAATGTCAGTGAAGACATATCCTTCCAATCTCCGTTTGAGTTGGAAGTAATTGGCCAAATAGATGGCAATAATATCAATCTACTCGGAGATTTATTGGTAGAAATGGAGACTAATCTAGGCACATTCACAATAGCGAATACATGGGAGGTAATTACTCTTGATTCATTCTCCGAATTAGTAGAAAACTCTTCGCAAATTTACGGAGAAGTAACCTTCTGGGCTAATTATAGTGGTCATCCAGGGGATGAAATTGAAAGACCAAAATCAATTTCATCGACCTCATCAACTGTAATGGTGAATGTTGTTGCAGACTTTTATGCAGACAAAGAGACTCTCTATGTTGATGACCAGAATATGACAAGTGTGAATATTAGTTTGCAGTCGTTAGAAAGCACGCAACAGAATCTTATGGAAACAGTAGAGTATGAATGGGTTGCTTTCAACACTTCCAGTAATCAATCCATCAGTGGAAATGGATTATTTTCGAGCTCCAATCAAGAGATTGCCTTTGCTTTCAACGGAGGAGGAACTATTTTCATTAATCTTACAAGCCCCGAATGGATTGACGTCAGCTCCTCTCATCTTCAGTTGACAATCAATCCTTTCCAATCGGATACAAATGAAAACGATTCAAATTCCAATTCATCCACTGATGTAGATTGGGAACCAAATGAAATGTCGAAACTTGTCATTGACTGCGGTCAGATTACCATCAACCCCGAATCAGATGAGATGATTGTCTGTAATGCATCAAATCCAAATAACTTCTCAGTTGATTTCACATTAGTGCCAGATGGTTGGTCAGACTGGTCGGAATTCATCGAGTTCTCTCCTAGACAAAGCCAAACTACGTATTCATTAATCGGATTGTCATCAATTGACATTGAGATACAGGTTAATATTCTACAAAACCTATCTGCCAATAGTTTACTATTTGGTAACATAGAATTGGATTGGGTTCAAAGTCCCACCAATTACGATACACTCCAAAATATACCATACACAGAGAATATTATTTGGAATCTAATAGAGGAGAATGAGGTAATCGATACTGATTCCGACAATAATAACGCCAACCAAAGTACACCCGTGTCTAAGGCCAAATCTTCTAGCGACAATTTGATTTTAATTGGCGGAGTGGGTGCAGTCGCTGTATTCGCGTTGATCGTAATAATTATCTTAAGGATTAGAAATAGCGATGTTGAGGATTGGGATGAAGATGACTTGGATATGGAGCCAGACTTGGAATCTAAGGAAACATCTCGGCCATTGCCAGTAGGTGTTGCACTGGATGAGTTTGAAGATCGCACAATTACAGATGAATCACCAGATAGACCCGATATAATATCTGATTTTGATACAGCTCAAGACAATGAAGTTACAGAGCAAGTTGAAGAAGAAATTTACGAAGATACTTATGAAGAAGAAGACTATGATTCGGAGATAAGCACCGACGAGCATGGAACAGAATGGTATGAGGACGAAGTTGGCGTCTGGTGGTTTAGAGAAGAAGGCCAAGAAGATTGGTCCGAATTTGTTGAGTAATTTCGCAATACATTTGAATGAGGCTTGGGAGGGATTATTATGTCAGGACAGACATCATACGACTTAGTACTCCACAAGGATGCAGACCCGACTACAAACGGGGTAGCTATATGTGGATTCTCCACTGTTGGCATGGTCGGGGTAATAGCAGCTTCACATATTATCAGTCAGTTGAAATTAAAGCAATTAGGAACAGTCCTGAATGCTGAATTCCCAGCAATGGCATTGGTTCATCATGAGGTTCCCAAACATCCTGTGAGGGTCTATCAAGGCGACGGAGTTGGAGTATTTACTGCCGAAGTTAGGTTTGGTCCAGAAAGAGATATACTATTCGCTAACACGGTTTTGGAATGGTTTACAAAAGGTGGTTTCGATCAGTTGATTGTCATAGATGGTGTGGCGAGAGAAAATATGGATGACCGCGAGGACTCCCTTTACGGTGTAAGTTCTTCAAAAGAGGGACGGGATAGATTGAAGAAAGCAGGAATTGAGCCAGTTCGCCAAGGAATTGTAGCAGGAATAGCAGGATATTTAATTGCGGAAGGCGATAGATTAGGATTGGATGTTACTGCAATATTGTCTGATTGTAATCCAATGTATCCGGATGCTAGGGCAGCAGCTTTGGCAATAGAATCTATCAGCGATCTAACAGGTATTGACATCCCGCTGTCATCTCTGTTGGAGGACGCAAGGAGAATAGAGGACAGTGTGAGAGAAGTTTTTGAAAATTCACAAACTATGCTACCAGCTCCAGAAGATGAAATTGATCCATCATTTGGCTGAACGAGTTACAGCAAGAACGGTTTCCCAATCCGCATCAGTAGCAAACATTGGTTCTGGCATTTGGCAATGGGCCATTTTGAATCCACGTTCTTCTAGACCTTTTTTTATTGACTTCATGGAAGGAATTTGTCCAACACCCGCACAAACCCCCAAGTCGTCTATCGCAACTAATAGGTGGTCTTGTGAAAGCAGTTCTGCTGATTCGGAAATATGTCTAACAGTTCTGGCGATCTCACGTTTTGAGTGCTCAATATCTTCATCATTCCAATCCTCTGGATAATCATCCTCACTTCCACAGCACAACTCCATGGCTCTTTCAATTGTCATCCTCCCTGCAATATTTCTATCGAAGATTGGCCCTGTCCACATAGGTCCAGTGTATTTTCCTTCGGGAATTTTCGCAAAATGATATGGTGCTGATCTAATACGATATCCTATGTGTTTATTCCAATCAGAAGCAGTTTCTTTTGACCTTTTCAGTAGAACGCTAACTCTAACATGATGCCCGTCAAATAAGGCTAGAATTGGGTGCATGGATTTGTCATGCATAGCAGCAATTCTAGCAATAGTTGCAAGTAATATTCGGGTCGCATCATCATGCATGTATGAATCTGTAATACCAACAGAGCCATATCTTCTGACTGCGCTGTTTTTTGTTGACCCACAGAGAGCTGCTACATCCGTAGCCGTTACCTCCAAAACTCCAATTCTAGATATCGCTTGTATTGCGGAATCCAAGAATTTCACAGGTGACCCAAATGGGTCTACATCAATCCATTGGAACGGCGCATCCACCATTACTCTCCTAGCATCACTGTTTATCCATCGAATTCCGTCTTCAACTATTCCATCTTGAGGAATCGAGAACCTATCTTTTTCCTCAGGCCAGATTATGTTGTCGCCAATTGGATGAGCTTTGTGCGATTCTCTCCCCCATTTTTGAGCGTTGAGGTCTAAATCGTTAGCAGTTATTCTTATCCTATCTTGTTGGGGAACCTCTTTTCTCCATCTTCGTGCTCTAACACCAGTTGCACAGAGTGCATCAAGTATTCTTATTGGCTTATCTTTTGATACAAGCCACTCATTTTCAATAGCATCAGCGAGTAGCAAAACTGACCTTGTTCTAGCAGGAGCCATAGCTGGATTTAGGAACCCCTCGCCAGTTTTACTGGCAGGCCCTCTTGGCATATGCGATGGTCTTTCTTGATGGTTTTTTAGATGGACAATTGTCTTGCCTTCAAGCCATAAATGCCCTGGCCAACCATCTGGTTTCATCGCTATTCCTCAATAGTGTTCGAATACAATCGCTTTGTTTGAATGTGTGACCCTTCTTCCATTGTTGACAACTTCTCCAATTACCTCACATCCTACAATCTTGGTATTCAGCCATTCGCATACCTTTTCTGCATCTTGAGAATCTACTGCAATTATCATCCCACAGCCCATGTTAAAGGTTCTATGCATTTCTTTATCGCTAATGTTTCCTTGTGTTTGAATCCACTCAAACTCAGGAAGAATTGGAAGCGGATTCGATATATTCCAGCCCAATGAATCATGAAGCCGTAGAAGATTCGACAGACCACCACCAGTGACATGGCAAATAGCATGAATTGAATCTCGGGGGCATGGGCCTTGGTTGATCATTTCAACAATGGGATCGCAATATATTCGGGTTGGATTCAGGAATATTTCTCCTAATGTAACCGGTCCATCACAGAATCTTTCTATCCTCTCGATGTCAACATCAAATGGTGCAGCATCTTTCCAAGAAATCCCGCTTTGAGAAACTACTTTTCTTACTAACGAGTATCCATTTGAATGAACCCCAGATGATGGTATACCTATCAACAAATCGCCCTTTTTGAGATTCACTCCAGTGATTTCGCCTCCTTTAGGCAACCATCCAAGTGCTGTACCTGAGAGGTCTAATTCTGTAACAATCCCAGGTAGGCTAGCAGTCTCTCCGCCTGCAAGTGTAACCTTGGCTCGTTTGCAAGCTTCTGCAAGGCTTGCGCCAATGGAGGCATGGACTTCTGGATCGGGTTTTGGGACAGCGATGTAATCAACGAAAGCGATCGGTTC
>PAOW01000006.1 GCA_002710015.1 Methanobacteriota archaeon
TAGGATCTGGTAGATGGCCAACAGGAGGAATTCCATTCTCAACTTGTTGGGGTAAATCAGGTGCTTGTAACTGTTACAACAATGAAGGTTGTGTACCAGTTATGCCTTATGGAACTGGCGGTATGGGACCTTTCCCATGTCCAGGTGTAAGGGATCACGCAACAAGAGGCGGACACGGAACTGTTAGAATTAAATTTATAAGGTAAGGATAAAAATATGGCAAGTTTAACAACACTACTTAAAAACAAATACTCGTTTTTCGTTGGTAACGAGCAAAACCTTGAAAGAGGTGAAATATATTCTTACTATCCAGGTAACCACTACACGAACTTTAGATGTCACGTGTGTTGGAAGCCACCAGCGGCTGGTTGTGCCAGAATAGAAATTTGGGGTGCAGGCGGTTCAGGTGCAGAGATGTGCTGTTGCGGTGGTGGAACTCCAGGTAACCCAGGTGCATATTCAACAAAATGTATTAGAATTGAACAAGCAGATATAGATGCTAACACAACTTTCGTTTGTGGTGTAATTGGTTTCAGTTGCGGTAATGCAAGTGACCTATGTCACAGAGGAAGATCAGAGCCAACACAAATTTGTTGGTTTGGTAATAATGGTCAAGACGGCTGTATGTGTGCAGAAGGCGGAAAAGGTGGATACTCTTATTGTTCAACTGGAACATCATTGTACTGTTGTTTTACAGCAGGCGGATTCTGCGGAACTAGAGTAGGTAGTGACGGTTGTGGAGTAATTTGTAATTACAGAGGTGCCGCTGATACTGATTGGTGTGCTCAAGCATACGGTGGAGATGTTAACTGTTATGGTGGTTTCTCTTGTGCAAGATTTGAAAGATGTCAACCAAACTGTAACTGCGGTAAGATAATGGTTTTAAGAATACCATCAGGAATGTGGTCAGAATGTGGTGGAGAAATTCACTATGCAATCGACCAAAACGGAAGAAGATACAGACACTCAGGTGCAGGTGGACACCATGGTGCAACTCACCCATTAAACTTAATGGGTAGAAATCCAACACAAGGTGGTGCCTACACTGCTTGTTGGACAGGAAATACAAGTTGTGGATGTTATGAATGGAATGGATGTACAGCATTTATGCCAGCAGGTATTCCAGGACAAGGTGCAACACCATGTGATGGAGTAAGAGATCACGCACACAGAGGTGGACATGGTATGATTAGAATAAGATTTATAGCGGATGTGGATGCAGATCCAACATATCCGGAGTATCAATAGGGGATAAATATTATTATGGCAACGCTTAAAGGACTTTTAATACAAAGAAACACTGCTGTACCTCAAGAAGAAAACCTTGAAAAAGGTTATATTTCTTCATGGACACCTGGTTCAGATTTTACAAACTTTTGTAACGGTATTTGTTGGACTGCACCAGCAAACGGCGCCGCACTGATTGAGATTTGGGGTGCTGGTGGTTCTGGTTCAAGAATGTGTTGTTGTGGTGACGGATTACCAGGAAATGCTGGTGCATACGTTAAAAAATCTATTCAAGTAGAGCAAGGTGACACAGTAACTGGTTGTACAGGTATGCCATGTTACGCTCACCCATTATGTTTTTCAGGCTGTTCAAATGCAACAGGAGTTTGTGTTGTAACAGCATCTAACGGTGACTTATGTATGTGTGCTGAAGGTGGAAGAGGTGGTACTTCTTTCTGTAACCCAAACACACACTCATTATATTGTTGTTTCAGAGCAAATGGTTTCTGCGGTACAAGATGTAGAGAAAACTATTGTGGAGTGATTTGTAATCACTGCTCAGGTGGTTGGTGTGCATTTGGTTACGGTGGTGACGTTTGTTGTTGTGGTGCAGTAGGATGTGTAAGTTTCTTTGGATGTTATCCACACTGTAAGTGTCAATTCCAAAGACACGTACCAACTCCAGCAGGTTTATTTGCAGAAGAAGGTGCATTGATCACGTTCCAAACAGAATCAGATGGAACTCCAATGGCCAACTGGTCAGGTAACCAGTTATTCCAGTTTTATGCGGCACTTAATTCAACTTCAAGAGCACCTAGAATGGGTACTCCAAACAGTTATTGTTGGAGATCAGATAGGTCTTGTGGTTGTTATGAATCACAAGGTTGTGCAAACTACCTACCAGTAGGCGTAGGCGGTATTGGTCCACAGGCTTGTCCGGGTGTTAGAGATCACGGAATCAGAGGTGGATTCGGTGGCGTTAGAATCAAGTTTTTAGCAGACTAATTTAAATTATCGCTAAATAGAGTTATAGAAATATAGGAGAACAAACAATGGCAATTACAGTAAACTTTGACATACCAATGCCAAACGAGCCATATGTGGATGACTTCAGTGATGGAAACACCCATGCCGCTGTCTACAAAGGTGATAGATTCATCAAAGTAGAGAGAAGAATTTCAGATGGAATGTTAGGTGCCATTGTTGACGAAGCCGCTACTGAGGCAGAATTGACAGACGTTGTCAACCCAAGAGAGGGTTGGACGCATCATGTAATGGATGCAGAAACTAACCCACTTCAAGTATCTTATCTAAATGGAATGTACACAACAGGTGAAGTTGCTGACTACACAGAAGATTTAGGTACAACTGACGAAAACGGAGATGCAGAAACATGGACATACTACTACAACGATGATACAGGTTGTATAGGACAGATTTACTTACACGGAACACTCAAATACGTAGATGGTGCTTATGTAGGTCCAGACTTCAGAGCACATGCTGTGTCTAGAGAATCATTTTTAGAAACTGTTCCAAATCAATCAGCGATGATACAAGCAGAAATAGACAGCGGAAAATACACTGCTGAAAAAGTAACAGAGTTGAATGCTTACAAGACATGGTTAGAAAATGTTCCTACAAAATATGCAGATGTGAAACATTGGAAAATTCCTTTTCCACCATATCCAGAAGTAGAATAATCTAAATTAGATTTACAAAATTATAAGGGCGGCTTTATGTCGCCCTTTTTTTTAGGTCCAAGAATCAATCATGTGACAGTAAGTTATCGATACATACATTTACATGAACACAAATAATCGATCCAAAGCAATATTTTTAAATGGTGGTATTGGGAGAATCCTGTGCGCCATTCCAGCAATAGAAAAATACCAACAAGAGTCCGGTGACGAAGATTTTATCGTTGTCATTGAAGGTAAGTGTAACATATTAGATGGTCATCCTACATTAGACAGCAAAGTATATGATTCAATGCACAAAAACTTGTTTCATACTCATGTGAAAAACAGAGATATTATAAGTCCAGAGCCTTACAGAGTATGGGAATATTTTAATCAAAAATGTAACTTGTCACAAGCATTTGATATTATTCTTAATGACAAAGGTGTAAGAGAATTAAATAAGCCTAAACTTTATCTATCAAAAGAAGAAAAAATTTCTGCTGATAAAATTTTACAAGAATGTAAAGATAAAATTAAAGCAGAAAAATATGTAATATTTCAGCCATTCGGAAGAGCAATACAACAAATTGATCAAAGTTTTGTTGACAAAAGTAATAGAAGTCTAGACTTTAGTAACTTTAAAAGATTAATTCATAAATTTCACAAAGAAAAATACGGTGTAATTGTAATGAGTGACTTTGGAATAGAACTTAAAGATGAAGGATACGAAATGGAAGTTGCTCAACCTGAGAAAATAGATTTACGTATATGGGCATCTTTAATAGAAAAAGTAGATCATTTTATAGGTTGTGATTCTGTAGGGCAACACTTTGCATATGCTGTAGGTACACCATCAACAGTTATTACAGGTGCAACATATCCTGAAAACACTACATATCCTGATAAAGAAGGAGTTAATGTAGTTGACCTTGGACAAAATGATAGACATTATGATCCAATAAGAATAACGTTTGACGAAAGAATAAGTCGACATAACGAAAACCTGATGCTTATGACTCCTGAAATCGAGGACTACGTCATAGACACAATAATGGGAAGGCAAGAAGATGAGTAAGAAAACAGGATACATAGCCGCAATTGCCAGAGGACACAATTCAGGCGTATGTTTATTAAAAGATGGAAAAATAGTTTTTTCTATTGAAGAAGAAAGATTAAGCCGTGTAAAATATGACGGTGGTCCATATGCTTCAATGGTAAAAATTTTAGAGTACACAGACAAAATTGATTATCTAGTAATTGCACACACGCAATCATTAAAAGATAGAAGTACTGGTAGAGTTGATTACAATGGTGATGATGTTTACACAGGACTTGCTAGAAAATTAGGATTAATAGACAAAAGAGGAACTTTAAAATCTCCTGAACATCCACAAGTAATTGATTTGTCACACATACATCACAAATTACACGCCGCCTTGGCTTTTTATAGATCAGGTTGGGACGATGCCGCGGCATTAATTGTAGATGGAGCAGGAACTTTTATTCCCGCTACTCACAGTGCAGGACATCAAATGACTGTGTTTGAAACAGAAACAATATTTGATTGTGCATATCCAAATGATTTTATAACAAAATACAAACACTATGGTACTAGTGAAAATTGCCAGTGTGCATATATTCCTGCATATCCATCAGACAGTATGGGAGAACCAGGAAGCACACATGAAGCAGTATTTTCCGATAGAGCAGGAATTGTAAAAGTTTATGAAGCAGTAACACAATATTGCGGATTTAGTGCCATCGAAGCAGGAAAGACAATGGGATTATTTCCTTATGGTAAACCAAACAAAGAAATTCCTGAACTTTTTGTACACAATGGCAAAGGCACTTTAAGTAATAGAAACTTGATAATTCCAACTTATCCTAATGCGGCACTTGTAAATTATGACAATTATCATGCATTGGAAGAAAAGTTAAAAGTAAATCAAGAAGATTTAACTGAATTACAAAGTAGAAGAGATTTGGCTTACGCTTGTCAAACTGATACACAAGAAGAAGTTAGAAAACTAATTTACAAAGCAGTTGAAATGACTGGTAAGAAAAAAGTTGTAATATCGGGTGGATATGGATTAAACTGTGTTGCAAATTATTATTATTTGGATACGTTACGTAAAGACGGTATAGAAATATACGTAGAGCCAGTATCAAATGATGCAGGAACGGCTATGGGTGCCGCTTTATTGTATTACTATTCGTTATCACAAAGCACAGATAAAGACACAACAAAAACTTTATATCTTGGTCCAAAATATCAATTAAACAACGAAGACATAATGAAATACAACGACGAAGAAGGAATTGAAGTTGTAGATTGTAACGATGAAGAAGTTGTTAAATTGATGACAGAAAAAAATATTGTTGCATTATGGCAAGGACAATCAGAAAACGGTCCTAGAGCACTAGGAAATAGAAGTTTACTTTTTGATCCTAGATTCAAAGATGGTAAAGACTTTGTTAATAGAGTGAAAAGAAGAGAATACTTCAGACCATTTGCAGGTTCTATACTACATGAATACACGCATGAATGGTTTGATTTGCGTGGCATGGAAGAAACTCCGCATATGATGTATGCAGTAAACTGTAAACCAGGTGTAGAAGAAAAAATACCTAGCATTATACACGTTGACGGAACTTGTAGAATACAAAGTGTAAAACAAGAAGACAACGAATTGTATTACAGATTAATCAAAAAATTCCATGAAGTAACAGAATGTCCTATTGTTTTTAATACTTCTTTTAACTTAGGTGGTGAGCCATTGGTTGAAACAGTAGATGATGCAGTGAGAACATTGAAAAATTCTGAAATAGAATATCTATATCTAATAGAATATGGCAAACTAGTGAAGGTAAAAAATGGTTAGACAAAGTGCTTTTTTTATGAATGGTGGCGCAGGTAGACACATAAGTTCAATACCTGCTTTAGAATTGTATGCAAAAGAAAATCCTGAAGATGATTTTATTGTTGTATGTGAAGGAGGCACTGATGCTTACAAAGGTCATCCTTTATTGCATTACAGAGCATATGATAATTGGCACAAAAATTTATTCCAAGATTTACTGAAAGACAGAAACCTTATTTCCCCAGAGCCTTACAGAGTATGGGAATATTACAATCAAAAATGCAGTTTAGCAGAAGCATACGATATTGCCATAAACAAAAAAGGTCTACGCAAATTACCTAAACCAAGAATCTTTCTTTCAAAAGAAGAACTGTTAATGGCAAGACAGATGATAGGCGAAGTAAAAGAAAAAACAAAAAAAAGTAAAATTGTTTTNATTCAGCCTTTNGGNAGNGGTGCTGAAAAGAAGTCAGAATCNGAAGTAGTNGATTTNACAGGNAGAAGTATAGAACTNAAAAACTTNTGGAATATAATTAAAAAATTAAGCAAACAATANGGTGTTTTAGTAATGAGTGAATTTGGCTTAGAATTTAAAACACATGGCGGNATAAGTCAGCCNGTAGCATTNCCACTGCAAACACATATCAGAATATGGGCGGCACTTATTAAGCAAGTTGATCANTTNGTAGGCTGTGANTCNGTTGGACAGCACATTGCATACTCCTTCAANAAAACAATGACAGTGCTAATTGGAAGCACTTTCCCAATAAACACCTCATTTCCAGACAAGGATCATGTGGATATAATTGACTTAGGCAAAGACAGCCGTATATACAGTCCAATAAGAATCACCCAAGACGAGTATTCTGACCGTTTAAATGAAGGTATAATGGAAATGGACAAAAATCAAGAAGAAAAAGTGGTCAATTCAGTCAACTTCATGATCAAGCACAAACACAAAAAAAAGTAGTTTTTCAATTCCTATAAAAATAGGTAAATACACGTAAAAGAAGTATATTACACTATGTTTGACGTATCAAGACTATTTGGAAAAGGAATTAGAAACACATTACTGTTAAAAAATGGACTTCAATTGTCCTACAACGGCCCATATGTGGTGGTTGGCACAGACACAGTAATGGATCAATTCCACGTAAACACATTCTGCACAGCAGAATATACAATGTCTGTTGACTATGATACCAACAATAAAGAGATCATAAAAATACTTGTTAGTGCTACACCATCAAACAGTTCAGTCACTGTATATGGCAGAAGTAATATGGGCAATGATTTAGTAGTTGTTACAACCACAGTAAACAATTCATACGTAAGAGTTATATTAAATCCAGCACAAAAAACACCAACTACAACTTACGCAGGAGCAAAAGTGATTTTCAGTGCAACATATTTCCAAACACAGAACGCCTTACAAGGTGGTGATGCAGAACTTATTAATTCAGGAAACAATTACGACAACACAAATGTAAACAGTGGACAAGGTGGAGGAAGTGGTTATTAAAATTGCAAAATAAATTTTAATAAATATAGAAAAGATGGCTATCAACTACAAACAATTCGAAACACAATCAGGTTTTAAAAGTCCCGGCTTTACTGTAGACACAGCGGGTAACGTTGTTGTAAGAACACTTACACAAACTTTTATTCCAGAAGCGGCAACTCCGGCACCAGATTATTCAATAAACGAAAATGGCGGTGCTTTTTCAATTACAGATTTAAGTGGAGCAAATCCAACAATCACTCTTACAAGAGGTGAATCAAAAACTTTTGGCTTAAATTTAACAAGTTTAGGATTTAATTTCTTTACGCCATCGGATGCTAATCCAAGTGTGCCAGGCACAGCAATTATAAATGGTGTGAGCCATGCAAACGCAGTGACAGGCAACACACTTGCTTCAGAAGAATGGACATTCGCACAAACTTGGATACAGGAAGCAAGTTTTGATAGAAAAGTGAAGGTAACTGTGCCAGATGTTACATCAGTAACAAAACTAAACGGCAAAAAAATTCCAGTGGTGATTGCATTACACGATATTTCAGCAACGTCAACATCAGTTACTGATGATGTAAATTTTATTACAGATAAAATTTTAATTGCTCCACAAGGTTATAGAAATACATGGAACGTAGGATACAGTGTTAGCCAAGCAGATGACCTTGCATTAATAGACAGCATACTTACAAAACTAGAAACTTACGATAACGTAGATACTAGAGACATTACTTTTGTAGGATATGGTGTTGGTGGACAATTAGCACAGCAATATTTTATTCAAACTACTAGAACAAATTTGAAAAATTTAGTATTAATATCAAGTTTGATGCATTTTGATCAACACAAAGTTACGTATGACAATCAAAATAATAGAATAGACACATTTTATTCATTAACTTTGAATCCATTAAGTGAATTAGATTCTACACAAATGGTTTGGACAGCAACAACACCATTGTCAGGTAGAAAAATATTAATGTTCAATGGAACAAACAATTTGAATTGGCCATTTGAAGGTGGACTAGCAAATGGTTTAGATTTAAAGAGTGCGCCAGATACAATTTACGCATGGGCAAAGGCTGAAAATGATGTTGCTGATCAATTAAGTTCAGGTGCCCAACAACCAAACGGTGAAGTATTGTACAATTACAAAAATGGATTAGTAAGATTATTTTCTTATGAAGGTGTTGGAAGCAACTTTGGTGAGTTTTTAACAGGTGTCCAAACATATATCTTAGATCAAATAGACGTTACTGCTTATGAAGTAGTCCCAGTACCTACTACTTTAACAGGTGCCGCGGCAAACAATCAACAGACAGGAACATTTACATTTACAGTACCTGTTGACACACCAGACACAATCTACTACGGTGATGCAGATGGTGAACCTTTTGGCACAGTTACAGTTGCTGATCCTACTTTTACAGGTATAGGAAGTTTCAGTGCAATATTAAACACAGGTGATTTAATTAGCAATGGTCAAGACGCAGAAATTTCATTGCAACCAACTGGTTCTTATGGCACAGTATCAATAAATCCAGCAGGTGGGGGCTTTATTTCCAACATGGATATAAATGCAAATTCAATTCAAAGCACAGGTCAGACAACTTTAACACCTTCAAATGCTGATGTTGTTATCAGTCCGCAAGGAACAGGTGTTTTAACTGTTCAACCTATTAATTTAGGTACCATAGACAACATAGACATTGGTCAAACAACACCACAAAAAGGTTCTTTTTCATTGTTAGAAACGACACAAGGAACGTTAAATAACACTACAATAGGAGCAACTGTCCCGGCAACTGCGGCTTTTACAAGTGCAACTGTGACAACTGCGCCTACTGATGCAAATGATGTAAGTAATAAAAATTATGTAGACAGCACTAGTACAGTGTTGGCTATTGCGTTAGGAGTATAATAAATGGCAAAACGTAAAGTAGAAAATTATATATTTCAACCAGGAATTCCAAAGTCTGGAAACCTGTATCCTAATGCTTATGATTTGATACAAAATAACTTAGAATTTTTAAAAGACGAGTCAGTNGGCTATGTTGCAGACAGAGTTGCAACAGACACAGCGGCAAANAATTTTCCTAATGCAGTNAATAGATTAGATAACAACATTGAATATATCAAAGATGAAGTAGCGGCTTATGTGGCACAACAAGTTGGTGCTTCTGTTTCTCCTTATGCAGGATATTCATATGATGTTTTACAATTAGAAACAAGAATTGATACTTTCTTGACAGCCTTAAGAAATGATTTAAGATATGGTGGTAATGAAAATTCAAGAAACTTTGCACAAACATTTTACACAGATGGAGCGTTAAATATTCCTGGAGATGGTGAACCAGAAGTAACATACTTCGAATATGCAAGAAATTTAGTTTCAAGCAATATTTTACCAGGTGTTAATTTTAGTTCTTTACAAAGTGTAACATCACAAGATACATCAGGAGCAACAGCCGAAGCAAACGGCACAACTACGTTTACATCATTAGCAAACGCTTTTATTAATGTAGTAGATAACGGAATTATTAACTTGCCGACATTGGTAAGCAGTCCTTACATATTTGCAGGATACACATATGATTCATACAAATGTGAAAGAGACATGGGTTACAACATAAATGGTTTCTTAAATGACTTGAGATACAATGGTAACCAGGATTCAAGATTTAATGCTTCAAAATATTGGATAGGTTCAACTCCACAAATTGATGGAGATAGACAACCTGAAATACTTGTTAAAAATCATATCAGAGACGTAATCAACAATTACATTTTAACAAGAACTGCATACACGTCACAGCAATCACCAGTAGTAACAACGCAATACTTTGGAACTGCGCCAGGTGAAGCAGGTGCAGGTGCTAGAATCACTGCGTTAACTTTTATTATTACAGATGTGATTGAAAATGGTTTAGATAATTTACCGGCATTGGAAAGAAATGAAATCAGTTCAATNAAAGCACCAACAAAAATTGGTTTAGAAGACNTACTATTAATTACAAACACTACACGTAACAAAGTTTTATACAACTTTGCTGACGCNACTCTAGGTGCAGAAGTTTCATATGAACAAGAAGCAGATCCAGATTATCCAACTTTTTTACAAAACACAGACACAATTACAACTATATTTTTAAACTTTGATACAAGTACATATCTTNCAACAGACACAATTCAAATGTTTGTTGAAGACAAAGTAATCAGAACNAGACCATTTGATTTTGGAACAGATGCTATTGAAAGAATGAGAGTAGCACCTGCTCAATCGATGCTTGATGCTGACTTTGAGTATGGATTACAGCCTACNAAGTGGCAAGCNATNGGAACACAAAGAGGNTATCCATCAATTTACGAAATTCCAGGAACTGATATAGATGTAGACACAGTTACAACTGATGCTTCTGCAGGNACAAACGGAATTGGTTCATCATTAGTNACAGTGAATACTGTAGGACCACACGGTTTTGAACCTGGTGATGCATTTACAATTATTGGATTTACAAATGGTATACCAGGAACTGGTAGAGCACAAGGTTCATTTGTTGTAAACACTATCCCAACTAACTTGTCATTCACTTACTATGCAAAAGCAAAAGTAGGATCAGTTAATGGTACAGCGATACACACGACTTTCACTCAGTTGAGAGCGGCAGGATTTTATTCAGGTGCAACAATAGGAAGACCGACATTCAGTGTTGCATCTAATGGAGCAAATGGAAACTTTATTTTACCAATTGGTGGATTAAGTGGAGCAACAATTATACCATTCCAAGATGCAACTTTGCCTGAGATAGGTGCACCACTTACAGGTGGCGGATTGTCAACAGGAACACAAATTACAGCAGTAACTGGTACAGGTAGTACACTTGCAACTCCAGACGTACAAGGTGACTACACAGCGGGTGCAACAGAAATTAATGTAGTTGACTCTGCAGGAATTTTACAAAACAGTATCNTTGACAGAGGAGATGGATTTGGTGTTGCAATCACTAACGTATCAGGAAATGCTTTAACTTTAAGTTCAGGTCTAACATCAAACTTAATAGGTGACGTTACAAATTACACAAACATAGGTGGATTTAATGTCAACCCTGAAGGACAAAATTTTGCTTGTGATGTATTCAACAACGCAGGAGTATACAGTATTACTATTTCTAACTCAGGTCAAAATTATGCAGTTGGTGACGCTATTATAATTACAGGTGACTTAATTGGAGGAGCCACTCCAGCAAATGATTTAACAATAAGTGTTGCATCTATAGACACAGGTGGAGAAGTTTTAACTTACACACTTGACGGTGATGCATTCACAGGATCAGGATCTAAAACAAATATTTCTGGAACATTTAACAATGGTACAGGATCAGGTGGCGGTTGGGACGTTACAAAAACTAATAATTCTTATTCAGTAAGTTTAAGAAATCCAAGTTTTACATCTGTAGAAGGTGCTGTTGCAGGCGGTTCAGGTTCTGGATTGGCATTAGATATTACAATTAATGCAAACAGTTATTCAGCAGTGCTAGGTGGTAGTGATGCAAGTTCAGGTTACGTAATTAATGACGTGGTAGAATTCACAGGCGGTACTTTTGGCGGAACAAGTAACGAAAATTTATATGTTAGAGTAACTGGTGTTTCAGGTACAGGANCANTAACAGGNTTTTCAACNTCAGGAACGGCTCCAGATGCTCAAGAANNTTACAANATTGGCNTAGGTGATTACACAGCNAGTCNNTCAGGTNCAGGTGCAACNTTNACAGTNACAAGACAAGGCACAACATACTCTGCAACAACAACTGGCTTAGGTTCAGGATTTGTAACGAATGAAACTTTATTAATTGCAGGAACACTTTTAGGTGGTACAAGTCCTGCAAATGATTGTACAATTACAGTTGACGGTGTTGATGGAAGTGGTGGAATAATTCAACAAACTCCAACAGGTACAGCAGTAAACAGCAAAACTTTTACAGATGTAGCCACAGGTTCAAATTTAATTGGTACAGGTGCGTCTTTTGATGTTGCATTAAGTGGAACATCTTACAACACAATTACAGTAAACAACGCAGGATCAAACTACGGAGTAGGACAACAAATTGTGATTCCAGGTACAAGTTTAGGTGGTGTATCGCCAACACANGATTTAACTGTTCAAATTACTGCTTTAACATCTCCAGCAAGAGGTGTAGATACTTTCAACAACAGTGGTACAGCCTCAAATGGTGGAACAGCAGGATATACTGTAGGTGATTTAATAAAAATAGAAGGTTCAACATTAAATGGTGTGACTGGCACTAATGATGCAATTATAAAAGTTGCAAGTGTCAATGGTGACACATCAATTAACACTTTCACAGTGACAGGATCTGCCACAGATGCAGTTGTAGATTATTCTACACCTAATTTCACAGGCGGTGATGGTGTTGGTGCAAACTTTACAGTAACTAGAACTGGTACAGTTTACAGTGCAACAATAGATGCTCCAGGTACAGGTTACAATGCAACAAACCAAATTACTATTGCTGGTACTGAAGTTGGTGGATTATCACCAGCAAACGATGTCACAATTACAGTTGATTCTGTAGATGGTGGCGGTGGTGTTGCTACAACAACTGTAAGTGGTACAGCAGTAAATGTTCAAGATTACACAGATGTAAATGCAACTAATCTAGTAGGACAACTTGGAAGTTTTGATATTGTATTGGCGGCAGGTAATTATTCAGTCACAGTAAACGGTGTTGGACAAGATTACGGTGCTGATCAAACATTNACTATATTAGGTACAGATTTATTTGGAACATCACCAACTAACGATGCAACAATAACAATTACCAGTGTAAACGCATCAGGCGGAATCACAGGAGCAAATATTTCAGGTACTGCTAATACAGGAAGTGCAAGTACATTAGGCGTAACAGGAACAAATAGACAACCACAAGGTGTTGGTGCAACTTTCAGTGTTACAAGATCAAATCAAACTGATTCTTCTACAACATATCTAGAAGTCATTGGTAGTGCAACAGGATCTAACTATGCAGTAGGTGATAGAATCACTTTACAAGGTCAAAGTTTAGGTGGTAGTTCACCTGCAAATGATATAACAGTAACAGTCCAAGGTGTTAATACAACAGGTGGAGTGTTAACTAATACACATTCTGGTGTAGCGGCATCAGGTACAGGTATTTCAGTNTANTCAAGTGTAACAATATCTGAACCAACTGGATCAAGTATCGCTCAAAACACAACATTAACATACGCGGCATTGGCAACAATGCAGATTGACTTTGAAACTCCACATGGACTTGTACCTGGAGATGCTTTCTTGGTCACAATACAATCAGATGATGGTGCAAACAATCACTTGTTAGCGTCAGGACCGTTTTTAGCAACGTCAATTCCAACAACAACGCAATTAAGATATCAAGTAAGAGCACCAGGCACAATCACAGACACTGCTTGGCAAGGATTTATATATGTAAGACCAGACTCTTTCTTTGTTCACAGACCATTTGATGGTGGTGTGCAATTAGGAACAGGTGGTCCACAACACGGTGCACAGGCTATACGTCAATCTAAAAAATATATCAGATACCAATCAGGTAAAGGTATTATGTACACAACTGGTGCCTTGTTTGCACCAAGTTATGACTTGTTAAATGTAACAGCAGATGCAACTTCAGTTGGATCAACAATTACAGTTGACACAGATGATACAGACCATGGATTACAAGTAGGTTCAAGAGTTAGATTAATAGGAATTGAAACGTCGGGATACAACGGCTACTACACAGTAGCAAGTGTTACAAGTGAAAGAAGATTTACAGTACTTGCAGTACAATCATTAGGATCTACAACAGCAGAGTTTGGTGATCAACCACAAGTGTCATTATCAAATTGGAATGGTGCAACTGTACGTTCAGGAACATTTGACGATCAAAACGGAATTTTCTGGCAGTACGATGGCGGAAATTTATCAGTGGTACAAAGAACTTCAACAAGACAAATCACAGGTACAGTTACAGCAACACCTGACTCCAACTCAATCACAGGTGATGGTACAAGATTTAGAGAACAATTAAAAGCAGGTGACAGAATTGTAGTAAGAGGAATGACTCACGTTGTTGCTCAAGTAACTTCAAACACACAGATGTTTGTTACTCCGGATTACAGAGGAGTAAATGTATCAGCAGGTGTTAAGGCTTGTTTAGTGTTGGATAAAGTTGCAAAACAAAGCGAATTTAATTTAGACAAAATTGATGGCACAGGTCCAAGTGGATATAATTTTGATCCAGGAAAAATGCAGATGATNGGAATACAGTTTTCATGGTACGGGGCTGGATTTATTGATTTCATGACAAGAGGTTCAAATGGTGACTTTGTGTTNGCTCACAGAATGAGAAATTCAAACGTAAACACAGAAGCATTTATGAGAACAGGTAACCAACCTGTNCGTTATGAAGTTNCAAACGAAGGACCAAGTGGTAAATTAGAATCTAACGTAAATGCAACTGCAACAGAATTACCATTAATAGATGCATCGTTCTTCCCAACTACAGGTGGAACAGTTTATGTTGATAATGAAATCATAACATTTACAGGTGTGTCAGGAGACAAACTAACAGGATGTACACGTGCGGCACAGTTAACAAACTTTGCTTCAGGTGCCACAAGATCATATTCGGCTGGTCCGGCTTCGGAACACTTTAGAAATACAGGTGTTGTTTTAATATCTAATACAACATCACCTATTATATCACACTGGGGATCAGCATTTATTACAGATGGTAACTTTGATGAAGATAGAGGATACTTATTCAGTTACTCAGCATCAGGTTTGGATATCACAACAACAAGACAAACAGTATTCCTATTAAGACTAGCACCGTCAGTATCTAATGCATTGACAGGTGATTTAGGAGACAGGGACTTGTTGAACAGAGCCCAGTTGCTATTGGACGGACTAGAAATTACTTCAGATGAACCGGCTTCGGGTACTAATGGACAGATTGTAATTAATGGAATTTT
>PAOW01000007.1 GCA_002710015.1 Methanobacteriota archaeon
CTGGATAATTGTTCAATAGATTAGATGACTTCAAATTGAAGGGTTTGTTTTTGTAGAAAACTGCCCAAATGGCTTCCGCCGCCAAAACTTGCTCTGATTTGTAGTCGCTTTTGTTGACGTTTTCTAATAATATTGTTGGTTTAGGTCTACTCATAATATGTAATATTTATCCAATTTTGGATTATATTATGCGTAGTTAATTGATTACAGACTTCCGCCGTCTACTTTTACTTCTATATCTGGTTGGTTATCTGCTTTTGTTATTAACGTCTCGTAGTTGCCAGCCAAACGTGCCAACACAGTTGCAAGGCTGTAAGCCACTTCTTTGGCATTTGCAATGTCCATAGTAACTTGTTTTTGCTGAGAACTGTCTGCATTTTTGATTTGCTGAAGCAATCTTTCTATGGGTGCAGTGTTAATAGGTGCTTTTGTTTGCATTTGCTAACTCCTGTTTCATTTCTAACTGTGTTCTAAACGGGCCTTTGAAAGGGTATCTATCAAGTGTAAGCATTTTAGGGCAAAAACTTCTTACCCAACCTTTTTCAAACTTTATAATATAGTATCCTGCACAATATAAACTTTTAGATTTTTTGCTTTTTGTAAACAAAGGCAATTTTTTTTGCACATCAAATATCTGATTGTATGCTTTAAATTTGCTTGGGTAATCATAGACTGAAACTTCTTTCAATACTTTAGGAGATTCTTCTATATCGTCCAACGTAGAACCCCACATCCAACTTCCGTTAAATTTGCTTTGCAGTTGTCTTTGGTTATCAAATATCATTGTGCCAGTATCACAACTAAACATATACCTTCTATCTTCTTGTTTACAAATTGTTCCTAGTTTTCTTCCGTCTTCTTCAAGTATCCAAAAACGACCATCTAGTATAGGCTTGGCAAAATATTTTGTTACCATGTTATTCTCCCTTTTTGTATCTTGCGTTTAATGGTTCTGCATATGACTCAGGAGAGTCTGCAATTCTTTGCATATCCCATTTCGCACAAAACTTTATTAGTTTTAAACCAACTTGTTCTATTTGTTTTTCAGTAGCACTGCCTACTGTGTCTTTAATAATTTGTTTTATATCATCAGGTTGTGCTGTGAGGTCACACAGTCTTACATTTCTATTATAGTCATCAAGTACTCTATGCTCTTCACCTTCGTGATCTACCCATCTTTGTAACATTAAATTATTCCAATTATAACCTTTTGATTCTCTATCTGCAAAGGCTTCAATTAAGCCAACTTTCTTTTTAGTGCCTTTTGTACGCACACCAGGATATGCTGAAAATACATTGTCGGAACTGTCACCTCTCATGCATTTTTCAAACAATAACCATTGTGGGTTTGGAGCAGGCTTTTCTTCTTTTGTTTTTTTATCTATCACACGTTTGCCTTTATCATCAAAATAACCTTCATGCGTAGTTGTTACATCTTGGATGCCATTAAATTGTTTTACATTAGGTGCAATTAATTGTGCAAAGTCACCATCTGTTGATACTATCACATGATTATCGTTAGGATGTGCTTGTATCCAACCAGCAATTAAATCATCTGCTTCTAATTTTTCATGTCTTAAAACTGTGCAATTAGTTTTTTCAGTAATAAAGTCTCTAAAGTTATCAAATGTTTCCCAAAACACTTCGTCTTCTTCTACTTCAGTTTCTGTTCTTACTGCTCTTGCATCTGATCTATTACGTTTGTAAGGTGCATAATGATCCTTTCTCCAACTGCGTCCTTCTAAGCAAAACACAACGTGACTGCCATCAAAGTCTCTCCAAACTTTACGTATTGAATTAAAAGTTATGTGTAAAGCCATACCTATTTTTTCATTCAAGTCACCACGTATTACGTGTCTTGCTCTAAAAAATGTATTTGCAGTATCAACTAAAATGTGTGTCATGCGTTAAACTCCAACCCGTTTGCACGGTCTCCTTCATAAAAATTTGTATCAAATAAGTCAAAAGCCATACTGACTCTTTCACTATCCTCTTTGTGTTCATCTGCTTGATGAAATATGTAACTGGGAAAAATTGTAAGTCCGCCAGCAATATTTTTTGTTTCGTATACCATTCTTGGATTAACAGGATTATGATATACAGTCTGTGTTGCGTAATCTTCAAAATGTAAATTAGCACTCAAATAAGAAAAGTGTTTCGCTCCATGATTGTGAATAGTTATAGGTTGTCCTTTTCTTACCACATTTGCCCAACAAAACATAATACAGTTTCTTGGTTGTGTCTTGTATTCGTCCATAAAATTTTTGTAAGATTCTTGTAACCAACTAAACATATTCTTAAAAGCATTAACTTCTTCTGTAATTTTAAACAAATTAAAACTGTTATATTGTGCAGTAAGACTGTCTTGTCCTAATCCAGTACCACCATCATCTTTTGATTTGTGTTTGTTTTCATTAATAATACTTTTTTCATTATCTAGTATCCACTGTCGCATAATAGCAAGTTCGTCTTTGTTTGAATATTGATCAAACCATAATGGCAAGTTCCATACTGGAGCAAACTCATTCATCGGATGCATACTTTTGTGGATCTGTAACATTCTATCTAGCAGTGTATATGTCTGATCTGTTAATTCTTCTTTTTAACACTCTTAACAACTCATCCATTTTATCAATAACTGCAATTAAATCCGGATCAGTTATCATTTTTTGCTGTTGACGTAATTCATCATATTCCTTAATTGAAATACGCACCATAGGTGATAAGTCTCTAGTAGACTCATTTTCATACGTCATGTCATGATCGTGTGTGTCTCTATCGTTATTGTCTGTCATATATCTCCTTAACTAATTTCCGATTTGTCGTCACTTAAATTTTTTGTATTAATGTATCCTGCACCTCTACTTGGATCTTGTCCACTGTCTTCCAATACTTGTTTTGCAATAGTTTTAAACCAACCATCAACAATTTGTTCATTGGATTCACCTTTGTACCCAGCGTCAACTAATTGTTCAATAAATTCATTGTTCCAATCTAGTTCAAAAAATCCATTTTTAATATTGTCTTTATTGATGTGTGTATTAAGCACAGCCACCCAAGGTCTTCCTTCTTTAGTTGCTTTTTCTTTTTCAGCCATCAATGCATCTAGTTTAGGATCTTTGTTTGGTGTCTTTTTGTCTTCTGTCTTTTTAACAAAGACATCTTTTACCTTTTTGATTATATCCATTTTCTTATCTCCGTTAAATGTTTGTCTTTCTCTTCGTCTGTCATGTTTTTATGTTCCCCATGCATTTCCGAAGATGTCGACGTGTAGTCTTGGAGTATATCGCCATCCTCTTGCCATTGCCAACTCGGCAACGTTTTTTGTGTTGAGTTTGTACTCTTCTGATCTGCCTCCCAATGGCATGATATAAACGGGAACGTCGATTCCCACTTTATTGTACTCGGCAACTGCTTTTGTAACTTCATCAACATCGGTTGCATCAGCGACCACAAATTTAAAATACATTTTACTATTAGGAATCCTATTGTAAGCAAGAGCAATTTCAGGCTTGATAGCAGTAGCCCAAGGTTCACCTGATACGGAAAGTTTTGGAGAGCAACTCCAAGTGACTTCGAATCTATCTTGTTTTCGGAGATAGTCTTCAAAATCCTTGTGTAAAACCTGCGTTGTATTTGTCTCGAAAGTGACATTCTTCAAATCCTTCATTCTAGGATGTTCAAATAATTCTATGTATAACCTTTGCCATCCTAACAAAGGTTCTCCTCCTGTCAAAATAAAATGAACATCTTGTCCATTAGACATTGTCCATCTACCTTCAGGAGTTAATGATAACACATGATCCACTACTTCGTCAACCGTTTTGTCCATCATATATTTTTTAAATTCTGGATATATGCTGGCATAAGTGTCGCAACCTGTGTGAATAATTGGCAAGTCTTCAAACTTATCAACTTTGTCCAAAATGCCATCATCAATCAGTGCTTTTACTTCTGGATTGTACTTTATGCCTTGCTTTAGTTTTTCTGCTCTGTTAGGATGTCTGTCTATGCCAAAGTTCATACATCTAAAGTTACATCCAAACGTTCTAAGAAAAACACTGGGCACACCCACAAATCTTCCTTCACCTTGCACTGAATAAAATGCTTCTGAATATCTTAGTTTACTTGCCACTTGCAAATTCCTGTTGTAGTTTTATATTGTCCATAAATTCTTTTTTAGTACCTGCGTCATCTTTGAATGCACCTTTCAGTACCGTTGTCTGCGTAAGACTGCTGTGTGCCTTAACTCCTCTGTTTTCAACGCAACCATGTGTTGCTTGTACGTAAACACCTAAGTGTTCTGCGCCTGTTGCCTTTTGTATTTCACGTGTGATATCATTTGCAAGTTCTTCTTGCAATGTACCACGTTCAGCACACCATTGTGCGATACGTGTATATTTAGAAAGTCCTATTAGTTTATCTGCGGCAATTATACCAATGTAAGCAACTCCTTTAACAATCTGATGATGATGCGAACACATACTTGTAAGTTCACTTCTGACAACAAGCATACCTTCATATCTTGATGCACTGTCATTCGGAAATGCAGTTGCACTAGGCATTGGATCATAACGTCCTGCCATTAGTTCATTCATATACATCTTTGCAAGACGTTTGCCAGTTCCTTTGCTATTAGGATCATTATGTCTATCAATGACTAGTTTATCTAGTACATTTTCAAAAGCAACTGCGGCTTCTTCGATAAGTGCTTGTTTGTCGCCTTCTTTTAGAACTTTGGAAATATTATCTCCTGCCCAATATCTTACACCAGCCTCTTTCAGCCTTTCAATTATTTCTTCACTTTTACTCATTAATCCCTCTTGATGTATTTTTCAAGTACTTCAAGTTGATCATGATATTGTGCAATCACCTGTAATTCTTTTTCTATTGCTTCTAGTATATCAGGATGTTCACCAACACCTACTGCCTTTTCCATATATATTTCTACGTTCGCGGCGTGTTTTTTGATATGCCCTTTTGCGTGTTCCACAAGAGCATCATATATCATTTGTCTATTGCTCATAATTTTCTCCTTATTGACTATATTAACAAATTTGTTCCACTTTGTCAATAACTGCTTTTGCTACAACCTGATTTCCTTCTACCGTATAATGGTTAACATTACCGCGATTCAGCAACCAAAAATCGCTGAAATCAAGTTTGTGGGTTTCGGTCGCTAAATTGGCACTTAAACCAAAATGATCTAATGCAAGATATGGTACGTCACCAATTATTCTTTTTATTTCTTCTCTTACCAATTTGTACGTGCCTATTTGATAGTCATCATCCCAATGATGTACAAACCAATTTTTGGCAGTGGCTAAACTTTCATTGAACCAATCAAACCTATTTTTCAAGTCACTGTATATCAAATCACAGTCTTTATGCAATCCTTTTTTATGAAGAGGATGTTTTGATGTGTGTACTCTAAATGGACTAGTATGTGCAACTATGACACAATTATATAATTTTTTCCAATTAGGATTTGTGCTTTCTAAATCTTTTAGTTGACGTAATATTTTGTATTCTCCAACACCTGCTTGAGCAACATTATTCACAGAATGTTCTTCTGCTAATATATCAACCCAGCCCGAAGTATCTGCTTTGTATTCTGCCGCGAAACTGTCACCTAGCAATGCTATAAACTTTTTAGCCATGGTATGTATTTCTCCGCAACTGCTGTATGATAATCAATGTTAAAGTGTTCTTCATCTTCTAAAAAATAATCCTTTGCTTGTATATTTAGGCTTTGCAAATAGTCTTCAACACTTTTTTCTGCTCTTTTGGTAACTTTCATTTTACCAAAATAATCTGTCTTACTGGGCCATACACCTCTGCTTCTAAAATTAAACACATACAGTTTTGCGTTGTTGTCTGCACAAATATTGTCCCAAGCATACAAGTTTAATAGAAATTCTTTTTTCTCTATCATAGTGTTACACTCATTATACAGTTTAATATTCATCCAAGGATCTTTTCTTAGATCAGGTTTAATCAAACCTTTGTCAGGATTAAATTCTAAACCCAAACTATTTTGATAATCATTGCCTGTTGGCTTTGTTAATATTTGAACAGTTTCTCCTGCTATCGCTTGATCACTAAATTTTCTAACTGATTCTGTGCTTTCTTGATGTTCTAAAGTAAAATGATTAACAGGCACTGCTTCATTCTCTAATTTAGGATCAAAACTGATAACCATTCTGTTCAACGGAGCCAAACATATGTACACTTCTGTAATATCATTAAACTTCTCAAACATATTTTTAAGCCAAGTGGTATACAAAGTATTTGTTGATCCTGGTTGTGCATATATAACCACTGGTTTGTTTGTGAGTGTTTGATATATTTCACAGTAATTGTTTGCGTTCCAAAAGGAATAACTTCCTGGTCCCGTTTTGCCCGCGACAGTTTGATAACCAACTGTATGACTATCTCCTATGAATAATGTTCTACTCATTTTTTTAATTTTTTAATTACCCAGGCAACGAATGCCATTATTGCAGTTATTAAAGCACCTATTCCTATTTTCATTTTATAACCTTCAAGTCATAGTTTACAATGCATCTTGGTCCCTTTTTAGGAATACCACCACCATGTAATATGCTTCCATCAAACACCAACACTCTACCTTTCTTAGGAGTTACACTTTTCATCACGTCTCCTTGCTGATTAAACAAAATAGTGTCACCATCTGAATCATTCACGTAGTATATCATAACTGTGTGTTCAATATTTAGATCCGTGTGTGGTGCATAGTGTTCCAACTTGGTCTCGTGTGGCACAGAAACAAAACATCTGGCTAATAAAATATTATCTAATGTCCAATTGTTGTGTTTGCACACTGACACGGGAATCATTCCAAAGTTTTCCAAGTGTGAACTGGTTGTGGTGTGCGATTTTAATAGATGCACAAAACTTAAAGGTGTTTGATTATCTTCCTCTGCTGTTATTTCATACTTTGCTTTAAAGTCCAAAGATGGATTAATCATTTCATCGCTATTTCCTTTTTTACCTAATGCTATCAATTCAATATAGTCTTGAAGATATTGAGGAACGACATCGTCATACACTTGGTAAAATTTACCTGTGTTTATTGTTGTGATTGGATGAGTACTCATTTTTTATAGTTGCCTTTACCTGGTATTACATTTCTAACGCCACCAACAGGATCTTCTGTGTCACCATCTTTTCTAGGAATAAGATGAACGTGTGGGTACATACAAGTTTGTCCTGCAGACGCTCCCATGTTGATTCCAATGTTATATCCTGTGATAATGCCTTGTTGTACATTGTCATTACCAATTTTTAATGCCAGGTCAAAGCATCTTAAAAGATTTTGTTGCGTGGCTTCTCTAGGCACAATTAAACTGTGTCCTTCAGTTACAGGATAACCATCATTATACCATACACAGTCTTTGAATTCATGCACCACATCAGTCCAAGGTGCTCTGCCTTCTTTTTGTGCAACGTCTAGTTTATCTATTTCCAATTTTACTGCCATTCTTCCCACGGAAATACAATCCAACATGGATGTACATCTTTATCTATAGTGTAACACCAATAATCTAATTTGTCAAACTTGCTTGGTGCATTATGAATTATACTTGCAGTCTTAACTCTATCTTCACCGCCAAAGTTGTTTTTGATAAACAGAAATGTTTCTCCGGTGTCATTTATGTCGTCAATTATCAATATTTTTTTTTGAAATGCATAGGCTTTTTCCAAGTTTCTTAAATCAGGTTTTGCTTTATGATCTCTTAACCTAACATCTAAAACTTCATGAGGTATATTCAGTTTGTGACTTAGATAAACACCAGGAATACAACCACCTCTATTAATGCCCATGATTACATTTGGCTTCCAATCATCTTCTGCCATTCTATCTGCAATTTGGTTTAGTGCATTACGAACTTGGATCATTGTAAAATATTGTTTATCTGTCATTTCACCTCTTTTTTACTTTCCTTTTCTGCCCATTTTTCGAACTCTTCGACCTCCTGCTGTTTGTATGTAATAACCACATCACATTCTTTTACAGCCTCTTTTACTTTACCCTCCAACAAAAGTTGGCGAATTTTTTTAATATCATCAATATGGTTAAGTACTTCAATCATTTTTTTCTTCCTCTTTGCTTTCCTTAACGAATATGCCATCTACCATTTTTCCTTTTCTGTCTTTGATATCATCATATGCTATTTGCAAACATTCATTGATGCTGTAATTGTTTCTTTTCATTATGTTTAACATTACAACTAACATATCTCCTAGATCGTCTCTAATATCTTCTCCTTTACAAGCATGGTCACTTAATTCACCCAATTCCTGAATCAGTTTAAGAATTTGATCTTTATCCGTACTTCCTTCAATAAGGTTACGGTCGTCAAACCATTTGTTTACATTATCAATTAAATCTTGCATTACCAAATTTCCTTATCCTTATTATTAGACCTATAATCTTCGTAGCATATTCTCCAAACATTTTTAAATTTCTCATATGCTATTTTTAAAGATGGATAATCTTTGCAAACTTCATTTATTTTTTCTAAACTAGGCACTGAATTTTCGAATGGGATAGAATCATTCCAATCTTCAAATTTCATATTCTCCATGCCTTTGCCTGCATCTTGTCTCAACATTTCGTTGAAATCCATCTGTGTTCCTTCAGGATCTGAATAACTCACAGTGTATGAATCTGCCGCTGGTGCCCAACCTCCTGAAAAAGTTTCATCGGGTACTGAGTATGTTATTTTTGTTTCTATTTCTGTGTTTTTGTCTTTACTATTTGCCATATAAGTGCATCTCCTCTTGGATATATCTGTTAAGTTCATGATCACCAACATTTGTTGGCACCTCATTTTTATAAAACAATCTATAACTATCGGAACCATATTTGCCAATGCCATATAATTCAGTGGCATCGTCACCATTCCAACTGCTAAATTGCTGACTCATCCTGTATATTCTTTCTGCTTTCTTTTTTTGCATTCCAAGTGGCTTGAGTATTTTTTCAAGACTTGATATGTTTGCAGAACTGAGAAGTTCTGTATGTGTTGCCCATTTTTTAAACAGTTTAGGCAGTACTGCTTTTACTTGCTTTCGATTTGTCTGATTCAAACAGATTACTCCCACCATGTGTTGCCAAGTATTAGCAACCTGTTGCTGAACCATCAAGTCGTCACGCATTAGTACAACTCTTCTATCTTGTCACAAATTTTAAGTTTCTTTGCTTCTTTGGCAGATAACCAAACGTCTTGTGGCGGAAGTAATATTTCTCTAATCTGCTTCTCACTCATACCAATACATTTTTTGTAGTGTTCAATCATTCTGTTTGTACTCAATTCAAACTCTTTAACTCTTGCGTACAACTCATGTTCTTTTCCATGACTGCCCCAACTGTATTGGTGCGAAAGTATTGATGTGTTTGGAGTAAGTATTCTTGAACCTTTTTTCCCTGCTATAAAGATTAAAAATCCACATGAAGCAATCAATCCTAATCCAACAGTTTTAATCGGTATAGTACTTGCTTTCATTGTGTCAATCAATGCAAAAGCGGCATGAACATCGCCTCCCGGTGAATTGATTATAATTGTTAATTGTGGTAATCTTGTTTCTGCTAGGTTGTGATTCATTATCCATTTAAGACAATCTGCACATGACCCCATCGTTATTTCATCCATTAAAACATAAACGCCATTGTTTGACAAATTGTTAGACGGTTGATTAGGTGTTGCACCTTTTTTACTCATTTATATCTCCATATAGTTGTTTACCGGAAAAATACTTCTCCTGTAATTGTTGTTTTTGTTTCCAAATCTGCGGAATGTGTTTTTTATAATTCTGCATCATAAAATCTATTTTTTCTACCAATTGTTTCTTGTGTTTTTTATATTGTGCAAAGTTTTCTGTCCACTCGGAAGGATATTTAAAATCATCAGTTGCCATTTCTGAATAACTTAATCTATCAGGAATCAAAGGCATTGTATCAACTAAACAACCTTCATACCAACTTATGCCCAATGTTTCTTGCAAATTTGCACTAAACACCATCTTTGCTTCACCTAACAAATTATGATATTCATTTTTGCTTAATTCTTTTTCCTGACACACAATAAATTCATATTGTGGCAATGAATCTTTTAAATCATAGAAAATGTCTGGCTGTTTTTCTGGAGCAATTCTGTGTGGAAACAAAATGATATCTTTTTTATCCATATTCTTGTAAGCCGAAAGAGCACCTTCCAAGTATTCCATGGGCCAACCTACTCTACACACTTTATTGCCTTTGGCTGGATTCAGCCCTGTGTACTGTTCTATTTCAGGAAAACTTTTTGCCATTAAATCTATGTGAAAGTCTGTGGCATAAAAGTTATTGTCATATACATCAAACATTGCTTGTTCAGTGTTCCTTACCCAAGGTTTATCTCCAATTAATCGACCTAAGAAATCTTGTGGATCATATGAGCCGGCGTGCCACATACCACCTATTTTAATTTTTACTTTCAATAATTCTGCCATATATTTCAGTTGTAACACAGTTGGATTCCAAGCATCTGTGTACAAGAAGTAATCACCATCTTTAACTTTGCCATCACAAAACAGTTTGCCTATTTGTTGCATTTGGTTTGCTTTGTAGACGTTTGTGCCTCCAAAGTTTAAGAAAGCACCTGGAGTAGTTGCTTGTGGCGTACTGCCTCCACTAATCACTTCTATTTTAGTGTTAGTGTGTCTTTTAAGTTGCAAAGGCAAATACTTCTTCCACTCTTTGGTGTACCTTGTATCAACTGCTTCTAAATCTACAATATAAATTGTCATTTGTTTTCCATATGTAATATAAAACTTAAACCGCCAAATAAACAGAATAGCATGAAATAAATGTCACTTGCTGTCTCATTTCCACCAAACAGTGGATGAGGCATGGTGATACTATAACCTACTAAACAGAAAAACGCAATGATGCCAGAAATAATACTCAAGAACTACTCCTTGTCGTAATATATCTCACTCCCATTTTCGCCGTCTTCACTGACTTCGATTCTAACGTCTCGTCCAGGATATTTTTTAACAATTTCTCCATATAAGTCGTCACTCATCATTTCGCAAGATTTATAATCTAATTGTAGTGTTTTTTCTGCATACAATTTTTCTAACCATCTCTTGAACTGAATAAATTCTATATCTCTATCATTGTGAAATACTTCTATTCCTACTTTGAAATGAAATATGTGTCTGTGAGGATAGCCTAAAAATGAAACATCATATTCATCACCTGTTGCTAACTTTGGATCATCCAATGCCGCAGGATATTTGTGAATGCCTTCTTTTCTAAATGTTACCCAAATTAAAGTTTTTTTATTCATAGTTTATTATAACAATTTTAAACGTTGTTGTCAACGTCAATAACTGTATCTCCCACATATTCTTCCCAATCTGTATAGTGCATATTGTCTGTGATCTCTTTTAAGTTTTTACTCCAAACTCCGCTGTTTGTAAGTCCCCAAGTAATATCATCTATTTTAAGAGTGGTATTTTTGTTTAGTTTGTAAATGTTTGGAATTTTGGCACTAATCATTGGCACAAATTTTTCATATTTCATCAGACCTGATGCAGTAACTTTCTCCATGTACTCAATACCAAAGTCTAATGTTACACTGAAATCTCTATCAAGAAGATCTCTCATCATCACAGTCCATTGACTCATTTCTTCATCTGTCTCTGGAGTAAAACTTTGACTAGTTCCAAAATAAATGTGCTTTGCTTTATTGTTGTTTGCAAGTAGTTCAATTTCTTCTACAGGTCTCACACCAACAACAAACAAAGTAAACTCACCTTTCATACAAGTGTTTTCTATTTCTACACCTGTAAAGTATGTAACCTGTTTTCTTTTTTGTGTGTCTAACACCATTCTATATAACCTCTACTGTATCCTGGCTTTCTCTCATTGCCTTCTGCAAAAGCAGATTGCCATTCATTATCTCTATTGTAACTTTTTGTCCAGAAATTGTCAACATTTAATTCTTCAGATTCAATCATTTTTACTGCTGTTCTCATGCATCTTACGAAATCTCGTTGTCTTGGACTAGGAAATACTATGGTCACTGCATTCCAAAGTAATTTGTCAAAGTTTGTGGTAATAGTTTTTGTTTTTTCTGCACCCAACACAATTAAGCCTTGTGGTTTTAATAAATCCATTTTGAACACTTCATCTCTTGTGTTTAAGTCAATCACTATATCATAGTCCTTGCCAAATTCTGTTTTTAGTGTATCTCCCCAACGTTCTTTATTACTTTGTCCTATAACATCTATTTTAAAAAAATAATGTGCTGTAAGATATTGATACACAACCCATGCCAAAAATCCACTGCCTATTATACAAACTTTTGCATCTTTGCTGTGTCTTGTTTCAAATTGTTGTTCTTCTTGCATGACTACATTCAATCCACAAGCAACTGGCTCAATGATGTATTTGGAATCTAAACTAGGAACTTTTACATAAGTGCCTATATCAGCATTGTAAAAATCTGCATACGCAGGCTCACCTCTTGTAGCAACATAGTCACCTACAGATACGTCTTTAACCTCCGCTCCTACTTCTAGTACTTCGCCTAGACCTTCATGACCTTGCATACTTAAAGGCAATGGACCAAAGTTTCCATTCATCATATCAATATCACTTCTGCACACACCAGTCTTTTTAGATTTTACTCTGATCTGTTTAGGATTAATGTCAGCAATATCAATACTGCCTTCATTAAATTTTCCATTACCTTCTGTGTATAATATTCTAGATTGCATTTTCTAATACTGTATGGATAAACAAATCTTGTTGGTTTTGTTCTTTCCAAAACTCCTCATTATTTAGGTTTTTAATATGATTTTCAATCATACTTTTGTATGCTTCTTCAGGACACAATCCTAATGGATATGTTCTAAATTTAATTTCACCTTTGTACATATGCACTGCGATGTCATCATCTTCATCAGTACGCCAAGCAGTGTTAATCTTAATTACATTATTAGGGCCAACTAGTTTAAGATACACATTGTCGTCCACATCATATATCCCATCTTCTTTTACTTTACCATAGTCTGTGTCTGTACAGTCTTCTAATCTATATCTTTGTTCTACTCTTTTATCAATCACATTGTATAGTGCATAATCTGTTGGCGATAACACAATTAACAAGGATAACATATGTGGAAGTAAATCACGAGATACTCCACCAAATGCTAAATGCTTGTTTGTAAACCAAGAACCTGGACTTGGAATACGATTGTTATTTTTCCAATTAAGTTCAATATTAGACATCTTGTGACCTAAATTAGCCATCTCACCAATGTTATCTCTATATTGATTGTTTTTTGTCATCACATACTTTGTCTTCTTGTCATGTGTAAGTGCTGTCCATTGGGCAACATTTTGCACACCAGGCTTTTCAATAAAAACAATCTTTGAATGTCCAGACAATTTTTTTGCCAAAGCAAAATGTGTTCTGTTTGGAGTACAAATATGTGCAGTATCAAATTGTGGATGTGCTTCTATTGCCGTTGTAATTTCTACAAAGTCAGGATTTTTAGATTGATCAGCATCCACAGTGATTATTTCAGCACCCATGGATTCATATATCTTTTTGTATAATTGCCCGAAGCCTAATCCTACAATTAGTGTTTTCATTTAATTGAATAGACTCTTCTGCATTTTGTCAAGTTGTGTTTTCAATGCCAACTTAATTTTTTTAAATTTTACCAATAGATGTTTGGAGTCCCAAGTTCTGTCATAACTTCTTTCTTCTTCCATTTCATCTACTTTCTTCTTATACCAAAGGTATTCTTTTTGTATTGCTTTTACCTTTTTACTTTTTACTTTTGCCATTTTATGCCTCCTCAAATAAATTAGAAAACTGTGTACTTGCGTTCACAGTCTTTTTACCTGTTGCACCTCTAGTGCCAATTATTGACATCCAGAATCTTGAAAATTCTTCAATCACCATGTTTGCCTCATCTCTACTGCTTGTGGCAAATACAGCATTTACAATATCTTTAAATGCTAGTCTATCAAATTTTTCTTCTACTAGCATTTTAGGATTAAGTCCTGCGTCATACTGTCTGTTTGCTTCTTGCACTGCTGTGATGTGTGTCCAAACATTGTGTGCCATTTGTAGTGTATAACTGAATGAATCCCAAGATGTTTTACCTTCGTTACCCATTTTGTTCAAGTCACCAGGTTTATAACACGTGATATCTTTCAACATCAATCTTTTACTGATAGCACTATCCATAAAACTGTTGAATATGCCTTTTTGCAACACTGCATCTCTGAAAAGTTTGGTTTCAGTTGCGAATGCTTTGTCGTCTACACTTGGTTGCATTCTATACGTCCATTTCTTTTTGTCCTCTATTTCAATGTCAGTGTAAATTTGTCCATTGGCACTTGCTAAAAATGGCGAAGCACAATCAAATGTTATCATAAAGTTTTCATTGTGATACTTTCTAATTGCTCTTTGCACGTCAGTCAATAGTACTGCCCACTCCAATTTACTTGTTCCTAAGAAGTGCATAACATCATGTACGCCTTTTTCAAGTAATCCATCAAATCTTAATGCAACCAAACGTTTCAATGCCAAGTGTATATCGCACATATTCTGACCACCCATTGCCCAACCATTAAAGTGTGTGCTAGGATATTTCTTAGGGTCACAATAGTCTTTCATTTGTGTATACCAATCATCTGCTTGTTGAAAGTTTTCACCTTGCAGTACATTTAAAAACTTACAATTTCCATTTCTATTTTTCATAAAATAGTCATTGTTTATTTTTGTTCCATCAACTGCTTCTTGATATGAATTAATCTTACTTGCCGCGGCACCCGCCGGAGAACGCGATACCCATGCAGGAATATCAAGTATCATACCATAGTCCATATTGCCATCCATAAACGCCAACACTTGTTCACGTTTCTTTTTGGCTTTTGGACAGTGAGGATCTTTCCAATCACCTTCCCAAACACCTTTACCTATTTGGAATCCACCCGAGTCACCTAGTACCCAGTTGTCATTGCGATCTCTATTCCTAATGATATCATCTCTTACTGAAAAATGTTTCATATTCAAATCAGCATGACCCGCCGAATATAAATGCCACTTATAGTAAAAATAAGTGTCTTTAGATTTCATGTAGTTCATACCTTCAACACCATGTTCAAAGTTCTGCGGAACTCTTTCAGGCTTGATGTAATCTTCTTGGTGTCTTGCTTTACCAAGATCCCTAGCATAAAAACTGCTTAAAGCAGGAAGAAATGTTGCGTAATCCTTCTGCTTTTCAGTTAAGTTGTCAGTAGGTATAGTTTTATCCATGTTATTTTGTTTGAGCTGGCAATATATAATTGTATTGTGCTATACCGCTGTCTACAGTAATTTGCATTGCTCCTGCATCTGAGATAGCCAATGTAACTTTGCCATCTAAATTTAGAATACTCATTACTTGTTGAATCGGCCAACTCCAAGCATTTTGCAATTCTTTATCTACATTTGATTGAAAGATAAAAGAACCTGCGTGTGAATTTGCGTCACCAAAGTAAAATACAAGATTGTTATTTTCAGTCTTCACAGTAAACACAGTTTCTTCTGTGTGTGCCGCCGCCTGTAATTTAAATCTTTGCACACTTGCTATAGAAGGTTCAAATTCAACTTCCCATGCTGTGCCTTTAAATTTTACTGATTTTAATTTTTCATTTATGATTTCAGTGCTCATAAATCTGTAATCATTTTTAAAATCACCACCTGCATTTTCAAAGTGGATGTGTGTAGGAACAGTTTTACCATTTCTTTCTGCTGTTACCACGTTAAGTTTAGCATCTTTTTGATACTCTGGGCATTTTAAATGCAAAGCCAGTTTGTCTAAATTAGGCATTCCGAATACTCCATCAAATTCATTTACTTTAGAATTTGTATTTGCATTCAAGATAACACTTCTATCTTCTGCCATACTTTCTATTTTTGTTTGCTCCTCATTAGAGATCTTTACTAGACTTAAAAATCCTAACGAATGTGTATGAGCAACTATGTCTTGTAGTACGTCTTTCATATTTTTCTCCTGTTGGTTTTATTATATTTAGGTTTTTGGTAAATGTCAAGCGTCATTTCTTTGTCACTCCAAAAGTTTTATACACTTTTTGTAAACATTTGGCTTGGTAATAACAGTCAGCCAAAGCATTGTGTAAATCTGTTTGCATACCTTTTCTTGGATCTTGTGGCATCATATTGAATACAGTTCTTGAATCTCTAATTTGCCAATAGTTCCAAGGCACAGGTGTTTCCATTTGTTGGTATAAATGCTGTAATATGGCGTAATCAAAAAGTGGTCCTTGACACCAAAACTCATCAACGCCTACACTAAATTTATTAATTTGTTTAATTGCTTCCATTACACTTGTTCGTTCATGATCACCAAATGCTTCGTCTTGTATTTCTTTTTTCTGTCGGCTCCACCATGCCATTGTGTTGTCATCAACGTGTCTACCCAATTCACCTTGTTCGTCTACATTTAATCTGAGATATAAACCACTGTGTGGTTCACTGTCATCAAACGGATTGAACTTGATAGCACCAACTGTAATCACTGTTGCATCTGGTCTAGTGCTTAAAGTTTCTAAGTCTATCATTGCGTGTGTTGGCATCTATTCTCCAAAATCAAATAATGTATTAAATGTATTCTTTGTTTCTGTGCTTGAAATATCCCATTTCAAAACACCAAGCAAGTTTCCTAATTTACTATCAACTAATGTTTTTTCCATGCTGTCATCATCAAATGGCAACTCTTTAAACCACATAGGAATACGCAGTTGATCAACGGGATATGCAACTGATGTATAGTCTAATGGATTTTTCTTAAGTTTACAAACCATAACTTTCATACCATCTACGATCTCCATAGAATGTTTGTCTGAATTCATTTTCTTTAAATTGTTCCAATTTAAACTTGCTCTTACGTGTCCAGGCATATTGGCTTTTCCTAATCTCTCTTCTTTTTTGGCATACTCACCTATGTTGTTTGCACGTTTAGGAGATGCTTTTTGCCAGCCTGGCAGTTTTTTAAAATCTTGTCTGAATACTGCAATACGTTCTAGTACTTCTTTTTCTGTTTTGCCTGTCAATACCATCAGTAGTAATTCACTTAAAAAGTTTTGTACAAATAAAGGAGTGTCTGATCTTTTTAAATCTAGGCCCATTGCTTTTACTTTGCCAGGCTCTTCACCTTGATCTGTTCTGTGACCTTCTAAGTCATATATTAGGACAGCATATCTTTTCTTTGTAATAAACAATCCTGACTCTGCAACAGATTCTCTACCTGCTTGAATTACATCTGACCTTGACTTAGGACAATGAAATGCATCACTCATAAATTTTCTAAACGTGCCATTTACTTCTTCACACACTTGGTCATACAATTTAATAACACTTTCTTTAGTCCAAGGAATTTTTCCATCTTCTATTTCTTTCTTCAATACTTCATATGCTGAAAAATATGCAGAATCTGTATCACCATATATTATTGCTTGTCCTACATGGTCATATGTGCCTGTGATCACTTCATTTACTTTACTTGCCATGTGTTTTGCAATTTGTCTGCCTGTTAGTGTTGTAGATTGTCCTATACGTTTATCAAAAAATCTACATCCTGGATTTAAAATTGCACCATATAAACTGTTCAAATTAATTTTTTTAACAAGTTGTCTTTTGTCCCAAAATTCTTCTTCTGCTTTGTTGCCTGCATTCACGGCTTTTTTCTTCATGCTTTGCATATCTTGTCTCTCTGTGTACCAACGTTTTAGCAGTCCTGGAATGACACCTTCAAATTCACTTGTGAAGATTGTACCATTTGCACTCAATATAAGTGGATTATTGCTGTCAAAAATCATTTTGTAAACCTCTGCACCACTTTTACTTTCTGAAGTTCCATCTTCCCAATCAACTGTAACAACAGCATCTCTTCTTTGTTGCATCACATATTCATANTCNAATGAACCAAAGTGATTCTCCCATGCACCAGCAAAGGATTTTTTCTGAAGTGTCATTTGTTCTTCAACCATAGCGTCTGTATCTAAAGGTCTTAATTGACCAACCACACACTCTGGAGCCATGTTCAATGCTCTAATCACAGAAGGATACAGTGAATTTAAGTCCATAGAACCTATCCACTTATGATATCCTTTTTTAGGAAATGCCACATATGCACCTGCGGCAGTTGTACTGCCTGCCATATCTCTTTTAGGTCTATTAGGAACTTGCAGTCCTCTTCTATGTGCTTCATTTATAATTGCTTGTTCTGTAACTGCAACTGCACCTAGTGTTGTTTGCAGTAGCACAGTGTTTGCGTGTGCCAATTCATTTGTTAAATCAATAAACTTTAGTTTCTTATCAAGTTTATCAAGCAGTGCAACGTCTTGTCTGTTGTATTCAATAAATTTTCTAAAATCTTGATTGTAGAGTTGATCCAGAGACCCTTCATACACAGTCTTGGTTTCTCCCAATTCATGTTCACCAATTGCATCTAGTCTATAACTGTGTCGTTCTTCATATGTGTATTTTCTATAAAGTTCTAAACTATCTACATGAACACGTCCAACTAGGTCATATGTTTCTTGTTCTCTGGCATATCTTTCAAAAGTTCTTTT
>PAOW01000008.1 GCA_002710015.1 Methanobacteriota archaeon
CCTTGAAGGGTGAAACAGATTTTCAGGAAGATTTCCTTTCCAGTCTGGCGGTCCAAAACAGAATACATCAGTATTTGCAATTGGTCTAGCACCTAGTCCGGTTCCAAGAATATCTCGATTAACTCCTACGATTCCAGTCATAGCGCCTCCATATGGATCTAATGCACTTGGTGAATTATGGGTCTCTGCTTTCATGCATACAGACCAATTTTCATCCCATTCGATAACTCCTGAGTTGTCATGAAATACAGATAGTAACCAGTTTACTTCTTCTTTCATATCTAGAGTAGGCTTCATGATGTGGGTCTTGAATAGTGAGTCGATTTTGGTATCCTCTCCTGTTTCTGTATCGATATGATGTATGTTGGCTGCGAATATTTTGTGTTTACAATGTTCAGACCATGTTTGGGCTAAACACTCTAATTCAACATCCGTGGGGGCGTTCTTATGCAATCCCAATTGCTCTCTAGATTCCTGAACTGATTCATCTCGATAGTGTGCCTGTATTGCCTTCATTTCTTCCAAATTTAATGCAAGAAGTCCTTCTTCTGAGATTCTTAACAACTCTTCATCTGAAACTTCTAAATCTATTATTGATGGTTCAGCGTAGTCGCTTGGAGTGATAGGTACATACTCAATTTTTGGAATCTCTTCTCCTTTTACCGAATAAATCGCTCTTTCAATTAGAGCGTTGTGAAGTTGTTTTGATAACCATTCAACCTCTATTCCGTTTGGAACTTCTGTGAATGCGTAAGTGACGTATGTAGAGATGCGAGCATTTGCACCTGCCTCTGGAAATATTACTCGAAATCCGTCAAGTGCAGCTTTTCCTGGATTATCAGTTACACCGGGTTTAAAGCCTACTGTAATGACCATGTCGAGGTCTCCAGGAAATATATTTTCATTTTCTAAATGAAGATTATCAGTTATGCTGTCCTCGATAATAGGGTCTGCAAAAACATCGTCTACTCTATCTGCAATACTTGTAGGATCAATATCGCTTGAAATTAGATATCCAACAACAGACCTAACGCTACCAATAGCTATTCCGTGGTCTGCAAGTAGTTGCCTTTTGACAAGGTCTCCACGAACATCTCGCATGCCTTCTCCAAGTTTCGGTGTGGTCTCAACTCTTACTACATTCGATGGCAATCTTGGCACCTACCCCCTTCGGGGGTAAAGTGACCGCAGCGACTACCGTCCATGAATACTACGATTGATGATTTTGATGTTTTATGTCAGTCTAACAGTAAGGGTTTGAGGAATTTTCCAGTGAATGAACCCTTCACTTTTGCAACGTCTTCAGGAGTTCCAATAGCCACGACATTGCCTCCTCTATCTCCTCCTTCCGGACCTAAATCAATAACCCAATCAGCTGACTTAATGACATCTAAATGATGTTCGATGACTATTATCGAGTGCCCGGTTGTTCTCAATCGTAACAGTACATCAATCAATTGTTGGACATCAGAGAATGCAAGCCCTGTTGTAGGCTCGTCTAGAATATACATTGTATGCTTGTGAGGCGGCCTTCGCAATTCACTTGCAAGTTTAACTCTTTGAGCTTCTCCTCCAGACAAGGTTGTTGCTGGCTGTCCTAATCTGATATAGCCAAGTCCAACATCGTTTATTGTTGAAAGTGTTCGGTGTAATTTCCTATGGTTCGCAAAGAATTCTACCGCCTCGCTTACTGGCATTTCGAGTATGTCATGGATGTTTTTTCCTTTCCAAGTTACCTCTAAGGTTTCGCGAGTATATCTCTTCCCTTTACAAATATCACAAGTAATCCACACATCAGGTAGGAAATTCATCTCTAATTTGATTGAGCCTCCTCCTCTACATGCTTCACAGCGACCTCCCTTGACATTGAATGAGAAATGGCCTGGAGTGTATCCTCTTTCTTTCGATAGTTTTGTTTCTGAATACAGTTTCCTGATTTCATCAAACGCTTTTGTGTATGTTGCAGGGTTTGAACGTGGTGTTCTGCCGATTGGAGATTGGTCTATTACGATTGCTTTGTCAACATTTTCTAACCCTTCAATATGGTCGTGCAAACCTGGTTGGGTATCTGCATTGTGCAAACTTCTCTGGAGAGTCGGAGCTAATATTCCTGAAACGAGCGAGGATTTACCAGATCCTGATACCCCTGTTACAGCAGTAAGGCAACCTAGAGGGAATTCCACATCTATATCTGCTAAATTGTTCTGCCTTGCGCCAACAATTTTCAGATATCCTTTTCTTGCTTTTACTCGCTTATTAGGGACCTCTATTGATTTCTTACCAGATAGGTAGGCTCCAGTAACTGAATTTTTTGACTTCATGGCTTTACTTGGAGGACCATTCGACACAATTGTTCCACCCTCTATCCCAGCACCAGGTCCTAAATCGCACAACCAATCTGCTTGACGAATAGTCTCCTCATCATGCTCCACAACAAGTAGTGTATTTCCTAAATCTGAAAGTTCTCTTAAAGTTGATAATAATCGTTCGTTATCTCTTTGGTGAAGACCGATTGATGGCTCATCAAGGACGTACATCACTCCTGTCAACCTACTACCGATTTGGGTTGCAAGACGTATCCTTTGACTCTCTCCACCAGATAATGTGTTAGCTCTTCTATCTAATGTTAGATAATCAAGGCCTACATCGTTAAGGAATCCAAGGCGCCCTTCTATTTCTTTCAAAATTTCTCTACCAATAAATTCGCTCCTTTCATCTAGCTTTTCAGCTAATTTTCCATTTCCGCTCATAGAACGGATAATTTCTAACGCATCATGAACGCTGGCTGCTCCAATTTCTGGCAGTCTCTTTCCACCCACTGTTACCATTCTCGCTGCGGCATTGAGTTTTTCACCAGAGCAATCAGGACAGTCTTCATCGTTCATACATGAGATTAGGCGACTCCTCGTACGCTCAGATGTTGTTTCGGTGTAGGTTTTTTGAAGACGAGAGTAAACTCCTTCCCAGGGTTTGCTGTAATTATATTCCGATCCTGATTCAGATCTAAAATGAAAATGTATGATGGTTGAACCAGAGCCATTTAGAAGAATATCCTGCTCATCGTCACTTAGTCTAGAAAATGGAATATTTGTTGGTATTCCNTAATGATTTGCNGTTTGCTCCATCAGTTTTCTGTACCAATGNGGAGACATTGATTGTCGCCATGGAATTATACATCCTTCTGATATNGTTGCATTTCTGTCTACAAATAAATCTGAACTAAATCTACGCTGTATCCCTAATCCTTGACATGAAGGGCAAGCTCCTAATGGTGAGTTAAAAGAGAAAACTCTAGGGCTCATTTCAGGCATGAAGGCCCCGTGTTGTGGACATGCAAATTCCTCAGACCAAACCATGGTATCGCCTAGTTTTGTTTCACCAGACTTAGATCCCTCTGAGAGTTCAAAGGAATCTGGTGGGGCTTTGAGACTCTCTATTGCAACAGTTCCCCCACCTAGGCGCAGTCCTGCTTCAACCGCTTCAGTTAATCGCTGTCGACGGTCTTTAGTACATTTTAGTCGATCTACTCTAACATCTATATCGTGTCTCAAGTTCTTGTCTAAATTGTGATTTTTCTCGAAAGATGCTTCTCTTCCGTTGACTCGCCCTTCAGTCCAGCCTTGCTCAACTAGATTTTTGAACAGATCAACATGAGTTCCTTTTCTATTCCTTACAGCAGGACTCCAAACCGCAATAGCATGCCCTTCCATATTCCAAATTATATCATCGACAATTTCCTGTACGGTTCGTCGAGCTACTTCTATTCCACAAGTTGGACAATGTGGTTTCCCAATTCTTGCCCACATTAACCGAAGGTAGTCCATTATTTCTGTAACCGTTGCGACAGTAGATCTTGGGTTGTGGCTGCCCTGCTTTTGATCGATAGAGATTGCTGGAGAAAGCCCCTCAATACTATCACAGTCGGCTTTTTTCATCTGTCCAATAAATTGGCGAGCGTATGAAGATAAGCTCTCAACATATCTCCTTTGACCTTCTGCATATAGAGTATCGAAAGCAAGGGATGATTTACCAGAACCGGAGACACCAGATATTACTACAAATGAGCCTCTTGGTAGTTTTACATCAATGTCTTGAAGGTTGTGCGTACGAGCTCCGCGAACCTCAATCCATCCATCACTCCCAACTTTTGGCACATCAATACCTGAAATCTGATTGTTATTGAGTCCTTGCTTACTACTAAGGGCCAAATGGGAGGGGCGCTTCAAACCTGACTGGGTCATCTGTTTGAGGATGTAGGAATTCTATCGATGATGCATGCAAGGCAATTCTTCCTATTGGATTTCCACTTGCACCATGCAAATTATCACCAATTACTGGATGTCCAATATTAGCTAATCCAACCCTTATTTGGTGTCTTCTTCCCGTTTCAATTGAAAGTGATATTAAGCTTGCAATATCGTCGCTATCCTCTATTGTCCAATGAGTAATTGCTAGTTTTGATTTTGGATTAGTTTTGCTTACTGAGCGAATATTCAGGAATTTGTCTTCTAATAACCATTCTCTAATTGTGCCGCTTGATTCTTCCGGCTTTCCTTCTACTAAGGCGTGATAATTCCTATGAACACTGCGATTAGAAAACTGTTCTTGAAGATACTCTTTATGTTGTTTGTGTTTTGCAAATATCATTACTCCTGATGTTTCTCTGTCAAGTCTGTGAACGATAAATGCCCATGATTTTTTATTCCTTTTTTGTAGATACTCGACTACTCTTGAATGTAAGGTGTCTGGCTCGAGTTTATCGGTTGATACAGAAAGGAGCCCTGCCTGCTTATTCACTACGATTATGTGATCATCCTCAAATAGAATTTTTATACGTAATGGCTTTTCTAGAACTTGAGATTGAGGATTCAATTTTACAGCTGTTTCTTTTTCTAACACTTTCAAAATACTTCCTGGTTTAATTATTGTCTTTGCCTTGTGCAAAACAACTTCGTCAACTGTAACTCTCCCAGCAGTTAACATCTTTCTAAGCGTATTTTTAGAGGATTTTGGAAAGCGCAAAGAGAGTGCTTCAATAAGTTCCATTTCTGATTCAATCCTCATAAAAACACCTAGATATACAGAATTTCTACTATATCCCCTATTGAATAATCTGTATTTGGCTTTAACATTGCCAGTGCATTACTTAATGCCATGCTAGCAATGTTGCCAGATCCTTGATGGGTTTCTTGATACGCTTTCAATTGATTTCCGTCAGATTCTATTTTTACTCTCCTAAGAGTGAGAAAATCCTTGCTTGGTTTTACATTCGTTGCTAATGTTGCAAACGCTCTACTCTCAACTGGTTCGAATGAATTAGTTAAATTCCTAATCCATGGAGCTACTAACATTCTGAATACAACATGACTGCTAACAGGATTCCCCGGAAGACCGAATATAGGTGTGTCCTTCCATTTTCCAAACAATGGAGGAGATCCTGGTCTCAATTTAATTCTCCAGAAATGAATATCTCCTTCTTCTTCCATAATTTTTCTAATTAAATCCCAATCTCCCATAGAAACTCCACCACTGGTAATTATCAAATCACATTCTTTTGAAGCCCTATCAAGAGATTCTCGAGTTTTATCCATTGTATCTTCAACTAAATCATAACGTTTTGGTGTATGGCCAAGCCACTTTACTAGCCCGCTTATACCATATGCATTAGACTCAAAAATTTCTCCTGGTTNGAGATCTTCTCCTGGCTGTNTCAGTTCATTTCCNGTAGGNATTATTCCAATAACTAGCTTNCTNAAAACGGGAATTTTATTGTAACCCATGGTAGCAACNATNCTGATATTTGAAGGAGTTAATACGGTTCCTTTCGAGAGNATGGTNTCNCCTTTTCGTATATTTTCGCCTTTCTTCCTAACATATCCTGGCATGGATTCTTGAGAGATTGTNAGNGTTTCACCAGAGCAAGATGTCAGTTCTACTTGAAGAATTGAATCCGCCCCTGAAGGCATTGGAGCACCGGTCATTATCCTAACTGACTCNCCTTCGTTGACTGTAATATTTTCTTGATCACCAGATGCTTGAATTGTTCCAATTATTTTCAAATCTGTTGGAGGATTAAGTGTGTCTTCATGGCGCATCGCAAATCCATCCATTGCAGAATTATCGAAAGGAGGATCGTCAACTAAAGATTTGAGATCTGTTGCTAGGATACGATTGTGAGCAGAATCTAGATGGACAGTATCAACCGAATTTTGCAAAGTGGTTTTTTTACATATATCCAATGCTTCGTCCAAAGTTACGAAGTATGGTGTGTCTCCCATATCAATTTCGATATTGTGAATGGTTTTGGTTTTCTCGGTTCTAGAGTAATGAATAAAAATCGACTAAGTATCGAATCAAACCGATTGATATCACTAATAAGAAAACAACCGTAACGGCCTGTTTTGGCAAGAATTTGATTGCATATTTTGCGCCATAATATGCAGATAATAGCACAAGTATAGGTATGGTTAACACAGGAATTAATCCAGCTTGTCCAATAATTGTGTCTAGATTTTTACTCATGATGAGGTGGCTAGCTAAGGCTATGGGAACAATCACGGAAACTACCATATAACTTGTTCCAGCCGCTTTTTTTGAATCCATTTTCATTATTGAACGGTTAACTGTGACTAATATTGCCCCCCCTCCAATTCCTAGTATTCCTGAAGAAAGGCCTGCGAAAGATGATCCGAATATGTATCTATTTCTGTTGTCTGTAAGTTTTACATCTTGATATTCATGTTCACCTGATAACCATTTGCGTACAGTCCTTTCTATCACAAAAGAAACTATTATCGCAGCAATAATTTTTATTCCAATATCTCCTACTAATGATAGTAATAATCCTGAAAGTAAAACACCTATTACGGCCGATGGTGCTGCTGAAACCCTTCCTAGTTTAGCAGCATCTTTGTCGGCAAAACCTGATTTAGAATGTGCAAGACTGCTGCCGATCGAAACCATGAGGACTAAGGTTAGAGATGCTACTAAAGATTCTCGCATTTCCCAGTTGAGCATGTAATGCATTATTGGAACGTATAGGATTCCTCCTCCAAGACCGAGCGGGCTAAATGCGATTGCTACCATGATTAAGCAAACAATCGCTAGGAGTGTTATCAATTCCATATTATGTCGCCCTATGTTATTCTGTCCTGTTTAGTTCTGCGTAAAGCATCTTTGGAAATTGAATTATGTAAATCACGTATTGAATCCGGGAGTTTTTTTTAATAGTCAGTGATGAAAAGGATATCTGATGAAAAGAATTTCAATCACGGTTTTGTGCTTGTTTATTTTCATAAGTGTAGTTGAACCCGTAAATCATAACTTTGCCGAATATCATAAAGAAGATAATTTAGAAATCGGAGATGTCAGAAATTATGGAAGTGTTGTTACTTTAACAAGTGATGATGAGTGTGATGATCTGAATGAAGATGGTGTTTGCGATGAAAAGGGTATGGTTGGACTAGAATTGGACTGTTGCAGCGATGGAGAAATGTTTGCCTTAGTTACATTTGTTGCTATCTTTGCAGGTATTCCAACATACTTAATTTTCAGGAAGCTTTGGAAGATTGTCAAGAAAAGAGTATATGTAAAAAGACAGAATATTGATATCAACGAAGATGATGTTTTTGATAATCAAAGTCTAGGTAGTCATCTCCCTGTTACATGGAGAGAGTTCGTTAGATGGAAAAAGGGTAACAGTAATGGTAGAAATAGGCATAAAAATGAGTTTAATCTAAAAGAAGAATTACTAATTCTCTCGATATACCTGTTCACTGTTTATTTGTTTTGGAATAATGGGATTTAGACTTAGTATGGTCAAGCAACAAAATATTCGTCTAGTTCCACCTCGATTGTCTCATGGAAGTAGAGCTGGGAGAGTTTCTTCTCTTGGCTAGTTTGTCAGTAATTGCAGCAATGTATGCTAGTGTGGGCCATGGTGGGGCTTCTGGCTATTTAGCTGTATTATCATTAACAGTTTACGCAGAAAATGATCCTGGTTGGTTAAAGCAACATGCTTGGAGTTTGAATTTATTAGTTGCTGGTATTGCTTTTCTTGCATACAAAAGGAGTGGTTTTTTTGATTCAAAATTAGCGATTCCTTTCATTATTGGTAGTATGCCTGCTGCATTAATTGGTGGATATTTAAGGGTAAATGATGATATTTACGACATTTTGTTATCTGTAACTTTGGTAGTGGCTGCTTGGAAACTATACACAACTAAATCTGATATGTCTGTCAATTCATTTTCTAATTCGCCACCTGTTCATATAGCTTTGATTGTAGGCGCAGTAATTGGTTTGTTAAGTGGTATTATTGGAGTGGGTGGTGGTATTTTTCTGTCACCTGTAATCTTATTATTTGGTTGGAGTGATCCAAAAACGACAGCGGGGGTTGCTGCTGTTTTTATTTGGCTGAATTCTGCTGCTGGATTAATTGGTAGTTCATTATCAGGACAAAACGTCATTGAAATTGGAGTCTTGATACCTTTTGCAATAGCAGTATTAATCGGTGGCTATTTAGGATCTAAATTCGGATCTGAAAAGTTTTCACAAAGTTCAGTAAAAAATCTATTGATTTCGGTTATGTTAATTGCAGCTACAAGACAAATACTAGCATTGATTGGTTTGTGGTAATATTCAATTAAATGAGTCTTGATGATCGCAAGTAGGACATGTTATTGTGTATCTTGATTTTTTTGGTTTTGGAACCTTCATTATTGCACCACAAAGCGTGCACTGGTGCCTAATAGTGTCTGGTTCTTTGGCTTTTTTTGGTTCTGTTAATTTTGTTCCAACAGCAGTTGACCAACCAACTTGATCTGTGTATGAGTCTGCCTTTTTAATTTTTGAACTCTTCAAAGAAAGTCTAATTTTTCTCTTCTTCCGGCGTTTGCCGGGTGGAGATTTTTTCTTTGCCATGTAAACCGCTGACCGTTTTGATATACAATCACTTCGGAAGAATAGACTAGTCTATGATATGAGAATCCCCGTTCATTGGTGATTCAACATTGAATCCTAATTTAAGCAAATCTGAATCTAAATGAGGTCTTGCTGTTTCTGGATCTGAATGATATATAACTACATTTTCAGGATCGCAATCTTCAACGAATTTGACTATTTCATTATGCCCTGCATGAGTGGAAAATGACAGTTGTTTAACTTCTAGATCTATTCTAGTCTTGTTACCCCATATGTTTACTTTCTTTTCATCCAATAACATATTTCCTCCAGACCCAGGAGCTTGATATCCAGTTAGTACAATGCTATTTCTAGTATCATGTCTCAATCGATTTAGATACCATATAGAAGGTCCGCCATCTAACATACCAGATGTTGAGACTATACAATCAGAATCTAATGCCTTCCTCTTATCGGATTTAGATGATACCCTCCTAGACCACTTCCATGCTGATTCAAGGTCTTCAACACTTCTTAGTTCATCAGGATGTTCCATCTGAAGTTTTGCAATTGCCTTGCCCATACCGTCAACATGAACATCTAATTCTGGTAGATGTTTGTGTAATGTCATAACTATGTCTTGTGTCCTACCGTTGGCAAAAGCGGGGATAAGAACTGTTCCACCTCTATCTGTAACTCTTACAATATGTTCTTTGAATTCTTTAATTGTGTCATTCTTATCTGGATGATTTTTTCCTCCATAAGTCCCTTCAATGAATAAAATATCACATTTCTCGGGAGAAGCACCTTTAGTAAGTGGAGAGTCTCGAGAGTCAAAATCTCCAGTGAATAGGATTTTGTGATTTTCAGTGTTTACCTTAAGCATAGCTGCACCTGGTATATGACCTGCCTTTCTAAAAGTACAGTCCCAATTCTCCATTTCCCATTTTTCATTGAATTTATGGGTGTTCCATAAATCGAGAGATGTGTCTATATCTCTTTTATCCCATGTTAATGGATAACCTTCAATTCGACTAACTTTGTAACAATCATTCCAAACTAACCTGCTTATTTTAGCTGTAAGGGGAGTCCCATGAATTTTAGAATTATAATTTGAACACAACCAAGGAACCATACCAATATGATCTATGTGTGAATGTGTTACAACAGTATTTTTTATTCTTGGTGATTCGTTTGGATATCTTGGAGGATCTGATGGTGTTAGTCCATAATCAAGTAAAGACCTGTTACCAAATCTATCTTCAAATACACAGCCAACGTTGCCAACTTCATTAGCACCACCTAAGAAATGGTATCTAATTCCTTGAGGAGGGGGATAATCTGGATAGTTGGATGTTCTCCCAGGTGAATAGAAGACCATATTGCAGCCTAAAGATAATCTAACAATGAATATGTCGGACCCCTGTATTTCCAGTGGAAGATTTTTCTAATGTTAGCTAGACTTACTTGTGTAGAGATTTTTATTAACTTTACGCGACCATAACATACGGGTTCTACTTCGTTCACTTTTACAATTCATTCTATTCTACTTGATCACTTACTTATATCTAAATCTCCAATGGAAGTGAAGGGGTGTATATTAGTTCTATATTTATCATAATTATATATTCAATATCATTTCAGATGGAGATCTCAATTTAACTTAAAATTAATTTCACAATAAAAATTTGAATTTTGCATAGGCAATCCTCCGAAGGTGTCATCAAGTAATGTCCACTGCAATAATCATGGGAGAAAGGTTGAACGTGACTTTCTTAGTTGACGAAGATACCTGTTTTGGATGTGGAGCTTGTATAGCGTTGTGCCCAAAAAACGCATTATCACTATCTAATAGATTAGCTGTTGTTCAACAAGATGAATGTACTCATTGCGAATATTGTATACCATCCTGTCCAGTATTCGCTTTAAGTATAGAAGGAGACTAATAATGGTCAATATAGCAGGTGCTGGTGTAAGAGGATTATCTTGCGCACATTACTTAGTAAAGAAAGGAATTAATGTTACGATATATGAATGTCGTCAGGAGATTGGAAACCCTGTTAGATCGCCAGGAATTATAAAAGAATTAGATCCATCATTCATTAAAAAAACTCTAGCAAGAAAAACAAATTACGGCTGGGCTCTCAGAAGAGAATGGTTCGAAAAAGAGTTAGCTAAGAAAGTGTTTGACTTAGGTTGTAATATAATTCTCAAGACACCAGCTCCAGAAGATTCGATTAATTGTACTGGGGGAAAATCTTCATCTCCTGGGTGGCCTTTATCTGGAACTCAATACAATTTAGTTAAATGGAATGGAGGAATTGTAATAAGAAAAGATGTTCCAAAAGAATTTACTATTGATAGCCTTGAAAATGATAGATTTTGCTTTGAAAGAGGAGATGGATTAGTAGAGTGTTGGATAAGGGGAGAATTACCTAGACCAAGACAAGGCTGGCTTGAGTTAATGCAAGGAGAACATCCTGAAGATTCGAATAAATTATGGATAGATGAAGCAATATTGGAAGGGGAAGATATTGCCAAAAGTATAATTCATCACCTAAAGGACGAGTGATTTAATGATACCAGATATTGGGTTGATGAGGTATATACTAGATACAACCCAAGGTTGTAGACATATTACACTAATAGATCCTGGAAAACAATCAGCCGAAGTGGCAACAAGAAGAGCTATCGCAGCAGTCGAATCAGGTTCTCGTATGATATTTGTAGGAGGCTCAACAAATACTCCAGATAAAGTAGTCCACGAAACCTGCGAATCTATACAACAAGCCTTTGAATTACAAACATTTGCTGCTAGCCAATCTCCAGATTCTGACGAGGATACTTGGAAGGTTCCTGTTGTATTGTTTCCGGGTGGGGCCCATGCATTATCTCCAGCAGCTGACGGAATAACTTTCATGATGTTAATGAACTCAAATTCTAGAAGATTTCTGATTGATGAGCAATTGAAGGGAGCACCTTATTTAGAAAAATTTGGAGTAGAAACCATTCCAACAGGATATGTAATATTCTCACCAGGTGGAAAGGTAGGAGAAGTAGGAGAAGCTTTGTTACTAGATGAAAATGACTCAGACTTAGCATACTCTTATGCTTTGACTGCAAAGATGTTTGGCTTCAAGGTTCTTTATTTAGAATCTGGAAGTGGCTCCTTAAAACAAGTTAGTGGTGATTGTATAAATGCAGCAAAAAAAGTAAATGATCTATGTTTAATTGTTGGTGGAGGAATCAGAACTAAAGAGCATGCGGAGAAAGCTGCCAAATCTGGTGCAAATTGGATAGTCACAGGTACACTAACTGAAGACGCGGAAGATATTGAAGATCTAAAAATGAAAATATCCAACGTGGTTGCAGGAGCACAGAATTAAATCTAAGGCTAATTATCTTCTTCTTCGAAAATCACTGGACTTCCATTTCCACCCGGGGTATCGTGTTCAGGTGTTTTATCAACACCCATCTAACCGTCTATATCTCTTAATTGAAAATCCTCAACAACCATTTCATTTTTTTTCAAAGATTTTTCATCAAGAGTATCAACATTAGTATTACCGAATGTAGAACTAACAACATTAGAACCGTAATCATCATGTTTAGTTTCCACAAACAAATTTCCCACTACTAAACCCTCGGCAACAATCCTTACTCCTATTCCAGCAGTTAGTGATACGAATACAATTGCTGAAAATAAAATAGTGATAAAACCAAAACACATCAGCAATTCAGGCTCTTCATTTCCAGGAGCTTCCAAAATAAATTGAAATCCCATCCACAAAATAAAACCACTTATCAAGATCGTCATAACAACAACAGGAATCATCGATATACCATAATCAATAGTGTCCCTCATACTCATTGCAAAATTCCTTTTTGGTTTTCTAATATACAAATTAGAATTATTCAAAGGATCCCAAATAAAAGAACAAGTCGGACACCTAACCCTACCAAAGTAATCAGAAGGAAAGCTAACCTTAGTAGAACATTTTAGACAAGTTGAAACGCGCTTAAACCCCTCTGCCATGATTGATAATCAAGTAGGCATACTTTGAACCATTCCATCAATAATTTAAAAAAACTAATCTAGAGTTAATTATCTTCTTCTTCGAAAATCACTGGACTTCCAGTTCCACCAGGAATATCGTGTTCAGGTGTTTTATCAACATCCATACCTTTTTCTATCACTTCTAGGGCTTTATCTAAATCGACAGAACCACCTTCTGCTAGCGTTTTCATATCATCAGCGTCAGGGGTTGAAATCTTTCTCTCAATATCTGGAGAATTAGCATAAACTTCCTTTCTCAACTCTCTTTCATCGTGGCTTCTTACTAAGGAAAGAGAATCTGCAAACACTCTCCCAACAACCTCTCTAGTCCTCTCAGATCTCTTCACACCATCTAATTGATTTACTGCAGAATCTCTTTGAGATTCCAACTCTCTGACTTCTGAAGTCCTATCTGTGAGCGCAGCTTCTAAGTCAGAAATCGTAAGAGCCATTTGTTGAACTCTTTCATCTCTTTCGAATACATCATTATGCAATCTCCTTTCTCTTCTTCTTAGAGATTCATATTCTCTATTCCTCTCTAATAATCTTCTTTTTAACTCTTCAATCTGTTCAACCAAATAATCATGCTCAGCAGAAACAGACCTAGGNCCTTGCATCACCCTTTCTAATTGNTCTTCTAATTCTGATAATCTCTTATCTCTAGCGTCCAATAAACCCCTTAATCTATCAGCAATATCTCTTAGCCTTTGACGCTCTTCTTCAAGAGCATCATTCGCAGCTTTTTCCGCTTCAAGATTTCCAACCAGTTCGTCAGTCTGTGATTTTAAAGCCCTTACCTCATCAGCAGTTACACTGGTTAATCCCGCATTAGCAGCTCTCTCAAGGGCATCAACCATTTGCGACATACGACCCTCCATCTCAGCAATGACGTCATCCTGTTGTGTCGTTAATTCTCTTAACTGGGATAGCTCAGATTCTAATTCTTCTTTTTGTTTAACAGATAAGCCAGATCTACTTTCATCCAACTCTTTCTTAGAATCATCCAACATTCTTTCAAGGTGAACAACTCTTGCACGCAACTCTTCTAATTCAGTTTCTGCTACTTGTAACTGAGCAACTTCTGGAGCAACCGAATCCTTCCTCTCAGCAAGGTCTAATTCCAATATACGCAATCTTTGTTTTGACGTTACCAAATCTTCGTTTCTATCAGCTAATTCTTGCCATGCAACTAAAACTTCCTCTACTAACTGATCAATAGGGTATGCGCGCAACATCCCTTCAAGCGCAGCACGCTCATCACCGGTCGTTTCATTCATGCGACTAATTCCACCTGGAGGGGCCGAGTCGAACGTCATTGTGCGCAATCGCACATCAACCATTCTTCAACCTTTCATTGCTGAAGGTGTGTTAAGTGCCAATTATTCAACAATCAGTTAATTGCCGTATATTGTTCATCAGGCATATCTTGAGCCAAAGCCATAGCACCTGTTGCAACCTTCTCAATAGGGTCTTCAACACATGTGACGGTGACATCACCTATGTCGGCGATATCGTTTGCGACGGCTTCTGCGATTCCCTCAATTAGAGAACCTCCGCCAGATAATATGATGTTATTTCTTAGAATTGGCTGATATTCAGGGTCAGCAGATGCTACAATAGACTTCACAGCTGAACCAACTTTTCCAATGATCATAGAACAAGCAGATTTTATCAAATCTCCAATATCTACTACTTGCTTCTTACCATCGACTGATAATTCAACCATTTGCTCTCTATCATCACCGCTTACATAGGAAAACTCTTCTTTCCATTTCCTAACCATGTCTTTTGTAACTTGAGCGCCAGTATACTTCTTTTGAACTAACTCCATCAACTGTAAATCGATCCAATCCCCAGCCTCTTGTATTGTTAATTGGTCTTCTTCGGTTGGGAAGATACCATACAATCTTGCAATATCTGTTGTTCCAGCGCCTATGTCAACACATATGGATCCCATGATTTCTCCAATTCCATATGCTGTTGCGAATGGTTCTGTTACTACCATTATAGCGTTAACTTGACCTCTAAGGGTTGCAACTAGGTTACTCTTATCAGTAAATGATACGTGTGATGGGGAACAAATAACTCCAAACACCTCATCATACTCTTCAGGACCTACAGTTTCGATTAAGTGAGTAACGAAAGCCTTCGCTGCAGCTAAATTTTCCTCATCATCCTGAGCTACACCAGCAGCCATTGGACGATATAAATTACAAGCTAACTTATTCCTCAATGCATCGTTTCCAAACAAAACATCTCTACCCAACATATTCCTTGCAACAGGATCCTTTGGTCTTCCAACAACAGTCTCGATTGTTTTCATTTCACCTGCACTACTTGCGATTGTTGATTGATATGTTCCTAAATCAATTCCAACGTAGAGTCTTTCTCCCATTTCTACTCACCATGCCCCTTCGGATGGCATACCCATTATGTATCTGGTCTTAATGTTCACTGGCGATAAAAATCATTCATCTTCGGTGAAAAACGGGGGTAAAACATCATTTGTGGATGTCCTAATCAACCTAGAAAACATAACACAGGCCCCGATTATAATTCCAAATATAAGGCCAAATAATCCAACACTAATAAGACCAAATTCGCCATCATTATCTACATTATCGATTACATCCTTTTGGATAGTGTCCGTTCCAAATAATTCATTATCAATCCAGATTGTAAAGTTGGCAGTTGTGTAATTATTAGACTTAGAAGTGGTCCAAAATGAGCTATTATCATCTCTCACAGTTATTTCAAGATACCAATCTTCCCTGTTTATGATAAACGGTGTAAAATCATTATCGATTGAAATGTTACAATTAATTTGTGAAGTTTTATTTCCTATTGCAAAACACCGATCAAATTCAATAGAGAAATTATCATTAAATCCTCTAAATCCTATTTCAAAACCATCTCCTTCTTCATCGGTTACGTTTACCAAAATAGAGAAATCTTGTGATATATTTTCACCTTTATGAGGTTCATTCACAATATTAATTTTAGGCGCACTATTTTCTGTTAAATCATCCACTCCGCTAATAACTATCCCAAACCCAAGCTTATCTCCTTCCAAGCCCAACATACCTTTGTTTGTTCCATTAAAAATATTCTTCGCAACAACTTCTACTGTTACCCATTCACAACCTTCTAATTCTTCATATGGTAATTTTATCATAACAGTTGTTTCATTGCTAGAATTCATAGATAATGGAGAGTTCCAAGACTCGTAATACATTTGACTATATTCTCTATTACCAAAATCATCGTCAATAGCATATCTTCCATCATCAGTTCTTACAATTAACCTCATATCATCAATTGCATAATCATTAGATCTGGCATTATAAGACATTACGACCTTCAAATCTTGGCCCTTTATCGGTTTGTAAGAATTAGTCCAACTATCATTTGTGGATAGGAATGGTCCACTTGCCTCACTCCCATTCCAAGGATTATTTTTCAAATCATCCAATTCATAACCTCGCTTGGATAAAACAGACACCCAATCATCTACTTTGTAAGAATCATGAATTTTGAAATTGTTGTTAAAATTACTCAAATCAGGCCTTCCATATCCTTGAATAAAATCTGGATAATCAGCATGAAGACTTTCACCTGAGTATGCAAGCATCGCCTTCAACATCACAGCTGATGGGTAAAATCCAAAATCCTCAACAACCATTTCTTGTAATAATGCTGTGAAAGAGGCAGCCATTGGGGTTGCCATGGATGTTCCAGTATTAGAATAAGAATCATTATTCATGCTAAATTTATCACCATCAGCCTTTGCACTAACTACATTTACACCTGGAGATGATACGAAAATCCCCCTTCTTCCGTTAACATCAGGTCCTTTAGAACTACTTGGCCACACACTACCATTTTCCTCGGAGTTGCTTGCAGATACTGATACGACGTTATACGAATTAGCGGGCTCTAACACAGTCCTACCATTGTTACCCGCGGCAACGAATACCAACGACCAAGGATTTTCAGAAGTATATTCATCAATTAATTTACTTCTATTCGTATACTCTATTGAATTATCCCCCCAAGACCACGAATTTATTATCGCCCCATGCTTCGATGCTTCAGCCAATAATTCTGTAACATCATCTGGTGGAACCCACCCACTAGAGTTAACAATATCTTGGAATATAAGTCGAGAGTTATACGACATAGCCCTCATATCTAAATCACCACCAACTGGATCGCAAGCTAAAATTCCAGCGATGTGCGTACCATGCCTATACTGCTGATGACCCCTATTATCCCAATCATCAATTGTATCGTTAAGATAGACTAATTTTCTGTGTTCTATTCCTGGACTTCCAGTTTCTGAGGTTGAATTCCTAAAACAGGCGTGATCAAGATCTATTCCAGTATCAGCTACCGCAATNACAACTCCATCCCCGCTNAGGTAGGAATAATCTGANGAATTATNCCCATCTTCTGAATAANTAATCTTAATATCACNANTNATTAAATTCATATTTTTATTATNATCAATCAAAAGCCCATAGTTGAAAAATAACAGTGCAGCCACAATGAAGGCAATGTAGCCACGCATAAAANGCGGTAAATTAACTGGACTTAATCGATTGGGTTTCTCTGTTTTAATCAAAAATAACAATCTAAACCAGAAAAACNGATANAATATTAATNACTAAGTAATACAAATAAAATCTANTAAAACCAATCAAAACATTGTAAAAACACCATGATATGATACCAGCGCGTTTAAGAAAGCGGCCCAATTCGCAAATCCCATGCAAGCATTCCGAGTAACAGGAACCGCTCCATTTGGCAGCCAGCGACAGAAGTTCACCATCGATTTAGTCGCAGATTCATCCGATGATGCTGAACATAGATGCTACTCAAGATTAGGTTCAAGGCACAAAATGGGAAGAAGGCAAATAGCAATAGATTCGATAAAAGAAATAGATCCAAGAACGTCAACAGAGCCACTTGTGTTGAACGCATTTAGAGAAGAAATTGAAGCTGCTGGAGGGCCCATCTCAGTAGCGACAGAAGAAGAATAATCTCCACTTGACTAAATTCCACAATTGGGGATGTTAACGGTGGATTCAAACGAATTAAACAGAACTAGTAGATTACTAGATATAAATCGACAGAGGCTAGAAGAAATTAAATCCCAAATTGGCAGAATTGAAAATCTTCAATTAGAGCATGATGACACAAGAACCGCTCTAAATTCCATATCAAAAGGACAAACAGGCCACATTCCGTTAGGTGCAGGGGTTATGGTGAAAATACCCGAATCAAATACAGTGATTATTGATTTTGGTAGTGGTATTTTTGGTGAGGTTAGTATAGATGTGGCAGAGTCTATGGTTTCCGATAGGCTTACTGACTTAGGGGAGTTGAAAAATCAATTTCAAAAAGATTCAGACACGGTAAACAACCGAATTAGTAGTATTCTACAAGATATTGAAAAAATATCTAGCCGACAGGTTGAGGAGGGACACACACTCCAAGAGACGCCAGAACCTTCCTCAAAAACCACCTCTAAAACAAAACGTAGACGTAAGCGTGGTAGCGAACTGACACTTGATGATTAGGTGGTATGATGGGGCTATTCGATAAATTCCGCAAAAAGGTCCAAAAGGCAGCTTCAGAAGTAGACACAGAATCACTGTCCGCAGAAGAAGGTAGTAAAGATGCCGAACAGGCATTGTCTCAACATGAAGAATTCTCCAAACTAAGAGTTCACGCTCCTGCTTACAAAACACAACCCGGTTTTGATGAAGAGGATGGTGAGTGGGAAGAATTTGACGACGATGTTGATTTAGAATTACCAAAACAGAATGATGACGAATGGGATGAGTGGGATGAAGAGGAAGATTATGTTCTTCCAACCAAACTATCTAGAAAAGAAAAGAAAATACTTGCAGCGGCTGCGAAAAAAGACTTAGCAAAGAAGAAGGCAGTGGAAAAGGAACTCAAAAAAAGAGGCGGAAAAGAGGTTGCAAAATTAGCCGGATCAAAAGTAAATCTTCACATGATGAGGACAACAACGGGGAGGCAACTTGTTGAGGTAAAATCAAGTCCTACTGGTAGTAAAGGAACTATTGATGATGGCCGAATAAAAATCGATCTTGGTGGCGGTGTAGTAGAAAGCGGTGGGCGAGTAATCAAGCCCAGCGAAGCACTTGATAATCTAATAGAGGAATTAGAGTGGATAATGCTAGAATCCGATATTTCTTCAGATGCTGTAACTGAGGTTATGGCAGTCCTAAAACGTAATTTAATCGGGCAACGTCTAAGAAAGGGGGCGGACATTTCAAAGGTTTTAGAAGCAAGCTTAAAGAGAGCCCTTAGAGGCATCCTTGAAGCAGGTTATTGGGATTTCTTTGAGTCAATTGAAAAATTCGTTGAGAAGGGAGATAAACCAGTTGTAATAATGTTTGTCGGGGTAAATGGTACGGGAAAAACAACAACTGTCGCTAAAATTGCTAATCTTCTGCAAAAGCGCAATATCTCTGTAATAGCAGCAGCAGGAGATACATTCAGGGCGGGGGCGATTGAGCAATTAGAAACTCACTGTGATAGATTGAATATTCGATGTATATCATCTCAAAGAGGTGGAGATTCTGCTGCCGTTGCAAGAGATGCGGTTGAATCAGCCAAAGCGAAAGACATCGACGTGGTTTTAGTCGATACCGCTGGCAGGATGCAAAATAAAGCTAACTTAATGGCCGAATTAGAAAAGGTCAGACGAGTCACAAACCCTCATCTGACTTTATTTGTAGGAGATGCATTAGCGGGTAACGATGCAGTAGATCAGGCTAAGAATTTCCAGGAGATGTTAAAATTCGATGGAGCAGTCCTGACCAAATTGGACACCGATGCTAAAGGCGGCGCCGGACTTTCTATTGCTCATTCTACAGGCAGACCAATCGTTCTATGTGGTGTTGGCCAAGAGTATGATGATTTAATGCAGTTCAATCCAGATTGGTTATTACAACAGTTATTCGAGTGAGGTGAGAAGATGGAAAAGGAATTTTTTGATGATGAGTCTAGCATTCACTTATTTCAACTCGTTCACATGCTTCAAAGAAGCGCTATGATGCACATGGGACTTTTGCAAGACTCAGAGGGGCGAGTCCACTACAATTTGGGTGAAACAAAAGCTGCAATCGACACACTCAATATGCTGAAACAGAAAATGGCAGGAAATCTTACAGAAAAAGAATCTACAATGCTTAATGGAATCATATCAGAACTTCAGCTACAATTCGTGAAAGCACCAGCACGTCAAAGAGCACTAGAAGATCAAGTTGCAGAAACTGAGGCAGTCAGAGAAACATTCACAAACCCTCAGGATGGACCATCTGAGATTTTAATAGATGAAGAAGAATAACACAAACCCGTAATATTTTGAGCGGTTATTTCATGAGTACGATAGGCTTCAGATGAGTGTTACGCATGGTTAGAGTGAGTGATGTCTCGGATGAGGAAGCCCCAACAGTTCTCATTGTTGACAACAATAAAATGTCTCTACATAGGTTGACAAATCTCTTTCGCCAAAGAGAATTTCAAGTAGTTGTCTGTGAAGATGGAGACAGAGCTGTTGACGAATATATTAGACTAGACCCAGAATTAGTAGTTCTCTCTCTTGACATACCTAGCCTAGATGGCCATCTCGCTGCGTTGGAGATGAGGGAGCACGGAAACGATTGCCGAATTCTGTTTTCTGCTCCAAAAAGACAGGCAAGGCTAGCGCAAGAAGCAACCCACTCAGCTGGTGCAGTTGGATGGATTGAAAAACCCGTTACCGCTGAGGCGTTGGAATTAATTTGGAACAATGTCCTTGGCCCTATACCAAATGCTCCAGGTCTCGAGGACTTAGATTCTATACATCCAGTAGAAGAGATGATTGAAATTGAAGAAGATGAAGAATTACTACCCGCTCCAATACCAATTCCTGTTACACCTCTACCCGTTAACAATCAAGTAATTCCCCAAAAGAAAAAATCATCTAAGCGTAAGCGTTTAGTTATTGTAACATTGATATTTTCCCTAATTATAGGAGCGGCGGCTTATCTATATCAGTCTCAATTACTGGATTTCTAACATCACTTGGAACACTATTTGCAGGGATTAATGCTATACTACCATCTGGTAGTTGTTGTCTAATGTAACCCCCCTCAATATTTGGGATAGCATAATGATTTACGTTTTCAACTCTACTGCCGGCAGGCGCCTTTACAATTTCATTTATTTTGTAGTTAGTTGATGATAATAAACTCATATCGCCGTTTTCAATTCTGCTATCTAGAATTCTATCATTATTCCAAAAATAGTATGTCAGCCACACAATTGCAGCTATTATTGGAAGACCCACAATCCATCCAATAATACCACTCATATTACCCTCTCTAACAAAGCATTCCAAGATTTCTCAGCATATGCTTTTGCAGCTTCCTTTGGATTGTCGGATTTGTGTATTCCACTTCCAACAATTATACAATCGGAACCGGCCAATACTGCCTCTCTTGGATCACCATATCTTTGACCCATTTCCCCATCTCCAGTTGAGATGTTTACACCTGGTGTCCAGATCATTTTATCCGGGCCAACTTTCTCCCTAAGAGATTTGATTTCTTCCGGTCTAGATCCATTACCGATAAATCCGAACACACCATCATGAACCTTACCTAAATCTACAACTTTATTGGTGTAATTTGGATCTAATAAATTTCCTCTACTTGACATTTGAGCTAGAAGCAACACTCCACCAATTCTTCCTTCATCATTCCAGGCAGCCTGAATTCCATCAACTATGTCTGGGCCACTTATTAGGTGAGCAGTAACAAGGTCACTCCAACCTTTGATGTTGTAAATTCCTCCCATCTGATTTTTTGTTATCTTACCAATATCTGCAAATTTTCTGTCTTCGAATATTAGTACGTTTTTTTCTCTAGCAAGGCGGCAAAAGTCAGCCCAGTATTCTGGATTCCAATCATCAACAAGGTCCACATGAGTCTTCAAAGCTGCGATATAGTCTCCTACTTCTTCGACTAATTCAAGTAGACCAGACATTGTATTTCTGTCAGCAGCTAGGCAAACCAAGCTATTTTTAGCAGCCGACACCTCCATGTATTTACGAGAAATTTCTGAGTCTGAACACAACCATCGCTCTCCCCAAAACTGCTCTGCCATGTAATCTGCCAAATATTCGCTATGTGTCAATCTTGCGCTCTTATTGACATTATGGAATCCTCTAGTGTGTTAATAATTTCATAATTTGGTAAAGATAAGGTGTTGAATGAATCACTAACATCATAATTTACATATCTGCCTAAAGCGGATCTTAACATCTTAATCGATAACTTAGGGTGAAAGAATGCCAGAGTATAAGCGATTAAGTTAGGCAATCTCATTGTGGCGAAACCACGTCCCATTTTTGAATTCAAAGCTTCCCCAATTTCCTTCATCCACATCCCTGTTTTATGAATTAAAAATCTGTCTCCATTGTTTGCAAGGTCTAGAGCATTGACATGGGCTATTGCAACATCTCTTACATCAACGAAGTTAATGTGTATGTCTAAAACAAATTTCGATTTCCTTGAGAAATGTTTCAGGTAGGACATTGAACCGTCCATGTGCTTTTTGTGAATTATTGGTCCAAAAACTATTGATGGGTTGATTGTAACTAACTTCACACCATTCTTCTGCGACCAATCTCTAACAAAAGTCTCAGCCTCAGACTTCGCATAACCATATGGATTCGAGGTAGGACTGGCATCTCGACACCAATCTTTGCTACTGAATGTTTGGCCATTTTGGTAATTAGTCGGCCTGATAGCAGCCACTGACGATGTGTGCACTATCCTATCAACACCTCCCATTACGCTGCATAAATTTTGTATCCCCTTTATTGACGGTTCTAAAACATCTTTGCGTACATTTTTTGTTCCGATGTGCAGGGATGCAGCACAATGAACAACATCATTGCAACCCAGTATTGCATTTTTTAAGGAAGCAACATCCAATAAATCAGCTTTCACGAATTCTAATCTTTCATTTTCTTCAAACATACTTGAATAGGAAAGGTCTCGCATCATAGCCCTAACCGAATAGCCCCTTCGCAGCAACTCCAAAACCACGTGAGAACCAATAAATCCGCTAGCGCCAGTGACTAATACCGTCATGCACCTGCGAATTCAAACAGGGTCATCTTCTTGCCGGATGAGCGTTACGGACCGTTTGATGCGCATCGCGGTTATGCTGGCAGCACTTGTCCTGTTGGTTCCAATAACAGGATGCTTTTCTAGTCAGGACATTATTCAAAACAATAATGAAAAAAGTGATCATTATCCAAATATCTACGATAGAAAGGACTTGTCCTGGGAGTGGAATGGGTCATATTCAATAGTTCTAGAAAAGGGACCACACACTGCACTGGATGTTCAAGAGGCATTTATTGAGGTGGACACATCAGACATATGGGAAACTGGACCACCCACATCGAATGTTCATCTATCATATTGGCTACCTTCGAACACAGAGATGGGCGAGAAGGTACCCGTGATTGCAATTGTAAGTCCTTACTACTCATATGGTCAACCAGGATCGGAATCCGGAGCAACAAACGTTGTTGCCGCAGGCCGAGGGGAATTTATCTACGAAAATTACGTACCACACGGATACGCATTAGCACAAGTTTCAGTATTTGGAACAGAAGAATCGTCTGGATGCTTTGATTACAGAGGCGCAGGAGAAGGATTAGGCATTCATCATGCAGTGGAATGGCTAGGAAAGCAGAATTGGTCAAATGGAAACGTTGGACTGTATGGAAAATCGTATGAGGGGGCGACCCAATGGGAAGCTGCAGCTCTGGGAAGCGAACACCTCAAGACAATAGTTCCGATTTCAGGCACAACGGCATTACATCCTTTACTTTACAAAAACGGAAGTGCTGAAGCAAGGAGCCAAATAATGCATATGAACTATTTTGGAAGTACTGTTGACTATAATGGAGATGACTTAGACAACATTTGTCCTGATATTGTTGAAGGAATTTTCGCAGGGCCTGTGACCTATGGATTAGGCGAATTAGACCCGTACATGGAAAATTACTACGAGGAAAGGAGCCACATCGACAAAGCATTCCTTAATTGGAATGGGTCGATTTACTGGGTGCAGGGAATGCAAGATTGGAATGTAGATCCGCATCAAGTATTCGGCGGACCTTCAGGAACAAACTGGTATCTAGATTACAGCGCAGCTGGCTATGATGTTCGAGGAATGTTGGGCCAATGGGAGCATAATTACCCAGATCAATGGACTAAGCATAACGCACAAGATTCAGGATATGGTGGGGAAGCAATTCACAACATGACTAGGTGGGATTGGGCACAGGATTTGTTTGAGTGGTTTGAATATTATCTGAAAGGTGTTGGGCCAAAACCCGCAAATCACGCCCAGATTCAAAGAAATGACGGACAATGGAGGATTGAAGAAATTTGGCCCCCTCAGGACGCAACTTTGGAGGAAATAAATCTTGATTCTTGTGAACAGGAAGGGAGCAATGTAGGGGGAATCTCTGTTATTGGTGGAGGCATACAGAGCGTTACAATAACATGTCCAGGATTCTCTGAGAACATACACATAGCCGGATTGCCAACCCTTCACTTAGAGGTCACAGCGTCAATGGATGGAGGCCAGATATTTGCTGAAATGCAAGATGCAGTAACAGGCCTTAGGCTTGGACACGCGACAATGGACATAAGATACCACGCAGGAGGCTATGAACCTCAGACAGTGTTACCAGGGCAGAGCCTAGTTATGCTCATGGAGTTTCAAGGACTTGATGTTTCACTCCCTGCAGGAAATGGAATCAAATTAATCCTGACAGAGACAGGAGAAGACTATCTTTCACCAGCTTGTGGAAATTCTTGCCCAGTAAGTGTCAATGGTGGAGTACTGTCATTACCTCTCATAATCCGTGATGGCGAGAATATTTTGATAACTCCTCAGAGTGACGAAGCTGCAAATAATTAAAACGATAAAATTACTCATTTGTCTAAAAAATCAACAAAAAAAGCAAAACATAACAACAAAAAAATAACAAAATGAATTGATAATATTCATTTGAACAAAATAAAATAAGTTTTATTTTATATTTTCAAAATAATTGTATCAAAAAATGAGCGATTGTATAATATACTCTACGCATTCTGGATATTCTGATACACATGTGGTCAAAATTAGAATACATATGGCTTGACGGTGGCGAGCCAACACAGAGCATGAGAAGCAAGACAATGATCAGAAGAGATTTTACAGGAACCTTGGAAGAATGTCCTTTTTGGAATTTCGATGGATCATCCACAAACCAAGCAGAAGGAGGATCATCTGATTGCGTATTGAAACCTGTCGCAATATTTCCAGATCCAGACCGCACGTCTGGTTATTTAGTCATGTGCGAAGTCCTAAACGCAGACGGAACCCCTCATGCAACAAATGGCCGTGCGACCATAGAAGAAGACGACGATGATTTTTGGTTTGGCTTTGAGCAAGAATACTTCCTATGGGATCCTGAAACGAATTTGCCATATGGTTTCCCAAGGGATCAGACCCCACAAGGGCAATTCTACTGTTCAGTTGGTGCTAAAAATGCCTTTGGAAGAGAAGTAATAGAAGACCATCTTGACCAGTGTCTCGAAGCAGGCCTAAACGTTGAGGGAATTAACGCAGAAGTCGCAGTCGGCCAATGGGAATACCAAATTTTTGCAAAAGGTGCAAAGGAAGCCGGCGACCAAATTTGGGTTTCGCGTTACCTAGCTGAGAGAAATGCAGAGAAATATGGATTGCACATAGATTGGCATCCTAAACCATTAGGAGCAACTGACTGGAATGGTAGTGGAATGCACGCTAATTTCTCCGACAGTAAGATGAGGAATGAAGGCGGAGAGGAATTAATGACTAAAATATGTGAAGCATTTGGTAAAAATATCAAGAAACATATCGATGTTTATGGAGCATACAACGATCAGAGATTGACTGGACTCCATGAGACACAATCAATCCATGAATTCTCATACGGAGTTTCTGATAGGGGCGCATCAATAAGAATTCCAGTTACAACGAAGGATGACGGATATGTAGGCCGCCTTGAGGATAGGAGGCCAGCTTCGAATGGAGATCCTTACAAAATTGCAGCAGCGATTATCACAACAACAAAATCCGCTTACTGAGACAAATCAATACTCCGGAGTCGAACAACTCCAATGATTATTGAGAGGATTATTGCTAATGTCAATACATTAGCAACTATCATGGCTAGGGATTGTATCAGAATTCCATACACTAGCCACAGTGCAAGCGCAACCATTACAATACCAAAGGTTTCTACTGAGATGCCTTCGTGTTTCTTGTATACCCACACCTCTCTTATCTGAGGTATCCAGGCTAATATGCCAAGAACGCCAGCAGTCAGGCCAATCGCTTCTATCCACATAGCAGGCATGGTTGGCCGACTAACGCAACATGTTTGAAGTTGTGCTGCTAATTTGATTAAAAGAAATACGCACAAGCAGTTTTATGCAGTTCGCTTTAGTAAATATGCGAATAGCATAAATAACAGACTGAAAATAATTAACCCCATGATTTACGAGGATTGCTAAACTCAATTCGAGATATATGGGCAAATGGAATCACCCTCGCTCCTTCTTCGCCAACAACCGAAATAAATGGTCCAGATTGGTCTTTTACTACTTCTCCTGTAGATAGAGTGCTTTTTGGGCCCGTTAGAAGTCCGAGGAGACCTGAATTTTCAACAGTACAGTCCCTTTTTTCAAATGGATATCTGATAATATCACCGTGAACCGTTTTACCTCCATTTAGGTGCACTGTGTCCCACGTGCCAAACCCTAGAAGTGTCTCTTTTAGCTCGGGGGATGGCTCGCCCTTCTCCATTCTATCTACCATGTTAACGAAACCCATCTCATCATAAGCTTCTGCCCCTGCACCATCTGGCAATGGATCCCATTCTAGATTCTTATTAGAGAAAACAAGGACGACTTTTCCTGGAGGGGCATCCAAACCGGTTCTTTCCCTATGCACATCGCATAAAATATCTCCTTTCCTTGCCGTCCATGCGATTATATCTTTGTGAAGCAGCGTTCCACCATTTTTTCTTAATTGGTAAAATCTTCCATCTTCACGTATCGTAAAGGAACCAGACCAGTGCTTTTGTTCAACAAAAATAATTTCATTTTTAGTTGCAATGACCATATCAATTTCCCTTCTCCCGCCTTCGTCAGGATCTGGAATTCTTACTCCCTCTAGGATTAATGCATCTTTTCCAACAGCTCTAGTAAGTTTTAGCAATCGAAATTCTGCAACTCTGCCTGAAACCACATGCCCTTCTGGATCGAATTTCTTTCTGCGCGAAAAGAACTCCTCTAATCGGCCCAATTTTCCACCCCTACATCAACTCATTAACCGAGGCTACAACAACATCAACATTTTTTCCTGAGTTGTTTAAATCATCCATTGTAGCCTCACCAGACAAAACTAGCACAGAAACGCAATTTGCTCGAATTGCCATTTCCATGTCTGTGTAAAGCCGATCTCCGACCATAGCACATTCAGAAGGACTCAATCCCAATTCCTCAATTTTGTGTAGTATCATACCAGGGTTAGGCTTGCCACAAATGTGAACGGGATCAACCCCAGTAGTGACTTTTAGCATTGACAGGTAAGCGCCCACATCTGGTAGGCCGCCATGTGGAGAGGGACACACCATATCCGGATGGCTTGCCACTAGTGGAATTCCATTGTGCAAGTGTATAGAGCCTGTTGAGATTTTTTCATAGTTAATCTCAGTGTCATATCCAAGAACAACATATTCCGGATTTTGGTCTGCAGTCGTGATTCCTATACTCTCCATCATTTGGCACATTCCCTTTGTAGCAATAGCCCACGTCCTTTTCACTCCTTTACTCGTTAGCCATGCCAATAAATCGTGCGTTGATAACAGAACGTCGTCATGCTCGCATGGTATCCCCATAGCATGTAATTTCCTGACATACTCATCTACCGATCTTGAAGAATTGTTTGAAAGAAAGAAACGTTTAATCCCTTTTTCTTCTGCTCTAGATAAAAAGTCTAAAGCCCCAGGAATCAAGTTGTTTCCCAAGTATATTGTGCCATCTAAGTCGAGAAATATAGCCTTGATATGCTCTAATTTTTTATCCATTAAATCCCTCAAAACAAAAGTGTCTTTACTAAAAACCACTTAGAGTGTAAATTTTCTTGCGCTTCCTTACTTGCAATCATTTCGGTCATCATTTCTTGAATTACCGGCTTTTTACTAGCCTTTTTTACGAACCAGTTTAGTAACCATTTTCTCTGACTCATCTTTTGCATTTTGAATGAATTTGAAAGCTCAGGCCCAAGAGCATTCCACAACTCATCCTGATATTCTTGACCACCTTTATTTTCAATCACATGGCGAGCTGCAATCTCTCCACTAACGAGTGCATTACCTACGCCCTCGCCCGAGAAAGGATCAACTAAACTAGCAGCGTCACCAATCAATAGTGCGCCACTAGCATACGCTTTTCTAGGCTGATTTTTCCTACCTTTTCTTGGACTGCCAAATGGCAATTGCCACCCTTTACCCGTTCCTTTAATCATTTTAGCGTCTGCAAACCTTTCTTTGAATGCCGGATGATTAGCGATGACATCTGCTTGCAGTGCTTTCAATTTCTTTTTCTTTTTATCCATAAGGCCGAAAACCAGTCCACTACCTACATTCACCTTTCCACCACCAAGAGGGAAGAGCCAGAAATAACCAGGAATAATACCTTCAACGAAGTGAATCTCTATGTTTCCAGAATCACCTTCACAACCTTTCACACCATCCCAATACTCCCTATATCCTCCACAGTAGTGCATTTTCTCAATAAGTTCCTGCCCTGCCATTTCTTTGACTATCTTACGAGCAACAGGACACCTATCTCCTCCCGCACCGATAGTCCAAGGAGCGTAGAAATTCATTTTCTCCCCTCTCTTACCGCCTATTCCTACTTGAATTCCAGTAATCTTGTCACCCTCACTGTAAACTTCAGTAACCGTTGTACCCTGCATTACAGATCCACCATTCTCTATCACTAGCTCTGTTGCTCGATCGAATAGTAACCAGTCAAATTGTTGTCTTGGTAGAGAATAACCTGCCTCAAGTCTTGCAACATCTTCTTCAGGTAGAGGCACCGTAACTTCGCTTCCATTAGGTGATGAGAAAACGATTCCTGTAACTCTAAAATGAGGCGTAGACTCTAGCCTGGCTTTAACACCCAAAGCGCTGACATGGCTTAGGGACTTACCCCCAACCGCATCGCCACATATTTTGTCTCGCGGCCAGACCCCCTTCTCAACTAGCAGCACTTTTTTTCCTTGGATTGCAAGATATGATGCAGCAGCAGAACCCCCTGGACCACCACCGACGACAATGCAATCAAATTCTGAATCGGGTTCTGGGATTGGGCCTGTATTGATGGGCAATTCCCAGAATTCAGCCTCCGGCATGTAACATACGCAAAGCTTCAAACAAAAGAGGGTTAGTGTCACCTGTTAGAAATTGAACTCCAACCTTTAATGATACAATATCATCAAAAGCGAGTATATTTGCCCGGGGTTATGGCGATGGACAGAAGGAAAGCTGCAATTGGGCTTTTCTCTGTTACTTTTCTTTGGGGGGGAACTTTTGTATGGATGAAACAAGCGCTAGGCGCCCTTGATGATGAACTAATTCATTATTCATCTGCTGGCGTTGTCGGCGTTATTGTAGCATCAAGATTCTTCATTGCTTTAGCAGTTTTACTTCCGGTTTCAAGTAAAGCAAGAGCAGGATTAACATCAAAAGAAAACTGGATAGGAGGAGGTATTCTTGGGTCACTAATGTTGGTTGGTTTTGTATTACAAATGATCGGGATAGAGTCTGTAAGTCCATC
>PAOW01000009.1 GCA_002710015.1 Methanobacteriota archaeon
GTCTTTTAGATAATAATCAAACCATTCAAGTAAATCTTGCATCCAGTCGAATCTAATCATTTCTGGAAAAGCTTCTCCTCCTCTGCCGCCTAAATCAGATCGTTCATCCAACTGCGTAGGTCTATCCGGATAGTCATGGTCCCACTGTCCAAACAATCCTTTGGCTTCTATGCCATTATCGATGAGCCGGTTGATTGTCGGTACAGCCATATGGGGATCAACGTTCCAATCATGCATACCTTGAATCAAGTAAACTGACCCTCGATAATTTTCAATCACTCTATCTAAGAAGTATCTTTCAGCCCAATAATCACCAGCAACTTCAGAACCCCACATCCATGCTGAAACACCCGTTCCCGGACCTATTATGTAATCAGGACAAACGTTACCATAATCTTCTTCGTCACCATCTATACCATATGAGCCGTAAACGCCATTGTGCATGATTGGAGCCCTTGCTTCGGATGAACCGTTCTTCCACATTAATTCCTTGACACCTATCAGGCCAGATATAGGAACAATTGTCTCTAGATATTCATTTCCAAACATAGCGGCTTGCCAAGGTGTTGAACCATCATATGATTTACCGATCATTGCAACATTACCGTTCGACCAATCCTGACTTCCCAACCAACTGACCGCTGCATCATTGCCTAGTTGCTCGGCTGTCCCCATGAGATCCATGCAGTGGTTAGAACGGCCAGTCCCTGTTACAGAAACCTGTGCGAAGGCATAGCCATGTGGTAATAATTGGTCGATAATCATCTGACCTAACCAGGTCCCAGGGACTTCAATTGTCGGTGTTTGAACACTTGGCTCTTGGAAATATGGTCCGAATTCTGCAATAACTGGGACTTTTGTCCCTGGAGGAACATCTGGACGCCAATATGCGAGTGATATCTTACCGTTTGGTGCAGCCCCTCCTTCCTCTATCGGTAAATCGTATTCGACGAATACATGGGTAGAATTCCACTCATTATCTGTTGGCCATATATCGTAGTTTCCAGTTTCCATAACAAAACCATTTTCTTGATCAGTTATGTAATTTAGAGTGCCTCTTTCCCAAACCGGCACTCGAATCTCATCACTGGATGCATTCTCTTGGTTCAACAAACTACCATGACTGTCTCCAACTGTTATGGCTATCATAAGGAAAGCAAGGGACACTGCAACTGTTGCCCCTGCAAGTCCATTAAGTAACGAAGAGTCACGTGACGCATCCGCTAGTTCTGCTTCAAAGACCTCCTCGTCCATAGACCGCCGGAGAAGTTTCTCCTCATAGAAATGACGATTGCTTACAATATTCAATAAGGGAATCACTGCTGGCACAAGCATGCAGGATAACATCGATGCTATGCGGAAGTATCTAGCCGAAGGCATTCCTTCCACGTTACCACCAAATCCGCAAAATGATAGTGATGTTGATCATGCACCAAAACGGAAGCAGATTTTGAATAATCAAGAAAAAAAATTAGCACTTCATAATGCACTGCGTTATTTCCCCGAAAATATGCATGAAGATTTAGCTCTAGAGTTCTCTGAAGAGTTAGAATCCTATGGTAGAATATGGATGATGCGATTTAGGCCAACACAATATGAAATAAAGGCCTATCCAATAGATACCTACCCCACAAAGTCACGTGAAGCTGCGGCTATTATACTGATGATTCACAACAACTTAGACAAAGAAATAGCTCAATTTCCACACGAATTGATTACTTACGGAGGGAATGGTGCTGTGTTCCAAAACTGGGCACAATACAGATTGGTAATGAAGTATCTATGTGAGATGGAAGAAGATCAAACTTTAGTGGTTTACTCAGGACACCCAATGGGATTATTCCCTTCATCTAAAGATGCTCCCAGAGTTGTTGTCACAAATGGTATGGTTATACCTAACTATTCAAAACAATCTGATTATGATAGGATGAATGCACTCGGCGTAAGCCAATTTGGACAAATGACCGCTGGTTCATACATGTATATTGGACCGCAAGGCATTGTTCATGGGACAACAATAACTATTCTTAACGCTGCTCGAATGCACAGGAATGTCTCAGATTCACTTCAGGGTATCACATTTGTTACCTCTGGCTTAGGTGGGATGAGCGGAGCTCAAGCTAAAGCTGCCGTAATTGCTGGTGCATCTTGTATAGTCAGCGAAATGAACCCCCATGCAGCCGAAAAAAGGCATAAACAAGGTTGGCTCACAACAATAGCTGATTCAACAGATCATGCCATTGATTTAATGATAGAATCTCGTGACAGGGGAAACCCAATTTCTGTTGGGCATGTCGGTAATATTGTCGATTTGCTAGAAAGGTTGGTTCAAAGAAAAGTAAAAATTGACCTTTTGTCTGACCAGACTAGTCTACACAATCCATGGCAAGGTGGTTACTATCCTGTAACAATGTCTTTTCAAGATGCGAATCACATGATGTCAAAAAATCCTGATAAATTCAAACTTGAAGTAGAAAAAACACTCAGAAGACATGCCGCTGCTATTAACTCACTCGTTGATGATGGGACATATTTCTGGGACTATGGTAATGCATTCCTACTTGAGGCATCCCGAGCAGGAGCGGATGTAATGTCTGAGGATGGCGATTCTTTCCGTTATCCTAGTTATGTTGAAGACATAATGGGTCCTATGTGCTTTGATTACGGATTTGGTCCATTTAGGTGGGTATGTGCATCTGGTTTGCAGTCAGATTTGCGAATAACTGATGAAATTGCAAGCCGAGTATTAAGAGAGATGGCCAAGAATTCACCTCCTGAAATACAAGAACAACTAGCTGATAACATTCGATGGATTGAAACTGCTGAATCAAATTCAATGGTTGTTGGGAGTCAAGCAAGAATTTTATATGCCGACACCCAAGGTAGAAAAGAAATTGCAAAAGCATTCAATGATGCAATTCGTGTTGGAGAGATATCTGGCCCAATTATACTTGGAAGAGACCACCATGATGTTGCAGGAACGGACTCTCCATACAGGGAAACTGCTAACATAAAAGATGGTTCAATGTTCACTGCAGATATGGCGGTTCAGAATTTTGTCGGTGATGCGTTTCGTGGGGCAACGTGGGTTAGTTTACATAACGGCGGAGGAGTAGGCTGGGGCGAGGTAATCAATGGAGGCTTCGGCATGCTAATAGACGGCTCAGTATCAAGTGAAAAGAAACTTCTTTCAATGCTTGATTGGGATGTAAATAATGGTATATCTAGACGCGCTTGGGCAAGGAACCCTGGTGCAATATTTGCCATAGAGCGTGCTATGCAAAGGAATACTAAATTGAGGGTTACTCTGCCACACTTCGCAAAGGATAGTATCATTGACTCTATCTATCCTGAGGGTAATGATAGGGATGATTAATCTCGATGGCAGAACACTTACTTCATCTGAGGTTCGACTTGTAGCAAGAGGAGAAAAGGTCTCAGTTGCTGTTGATGCATGGCTCAATGTCGATAAATCTAGGGCAGTGGTCGAGGATATAATTGAACAGGACGAGACAGTCTACGGAATAAATACTGGATTTGGAGCCCTTGCCAACCAGACTATATCCAAAGACGATTTATCTCTATTGCAGATCAATCTGATTAGATCACATGCGTGTGCTATTGGGGAGCGTATGTCCAAAGAAGATACAAGAGCAATGATGTGTATTCGCGCTAATTCTCTTGTAAAAGGATATTCAGGCGTCCAACGATCTGTAATCAACCAATTGGTGACATATCTAAACGAAGATATAGTCCCCGTAATTCCACGTTTAGGTTCGCTTGGTGCATCTGGAGACTTGGCACCTTTGAGCCACATGGCTTTATCATTAATCGGTGAAGGAGAGGTCTGGGATAACGATACCCCTGTATCTACACAGGAAGTATTGAAAATTCGAGGCTTCATCGGTCTTGAATTGGGGGCTAAAGACGGTTTATCTCTAATCAATGGAACTAGTCAAATGTGTTCGTTCCTAAGTAAGTCTGAAGAGGCATTGAGTAATTTGCTACCCATTGCAGATTTAATCGCTTGTGCTACTATGGAAAGTCGAAAGTGTTCCATAAAACCTATGGATTCAAGAGTACAAGAAGTCAGACCTCACAATGGTCAGGTGACGGTTGCAGAGCGGATTAGAAAAATATTGAGTAATTCTCAAATTATTGACGCTCACAAAAATCAGACAAGAGTACAAGATGCATACTCGTTTAGATGTATACCACAAGTACACGGCGCTGTGCATCAGATATTTACTCAACTCCAAGGTATTTTAGAAATAGAAATTAATAGTGCCACGGATAATCCTTTGATATTCCCTGATGCGGGCATCACATTGAAAGATCAAGTCGTTAGTCAGGGTAATTTTCATGGTGAAATATTGGGCCTTATTGCAGACAGTATGTCACACTCTATTTTTGAACTAGCTAATATCAGTGAAAGACGTATCGACCAAGTTGTTGATCCCACCAGAAGTAACTTACCAGCATTCCTTGCGAAAAATTCAGGTCTTGAATCTGGATTGATGATTGTCCATTATGTTGCAGCGGCTGCATTATCTGAATTGCATGCGGGCTCCATGCCTCGATCAGCATTTTCCACACCTACATCTGGCGGTCAGGAGGATTTTGTTTCAATGGGTGCAACGTCGTGTTGGAACCTAACCAAGTCCTGTGAATTGCTGTCACAAGTCCTAGCTTGTGAATTACTGATAGCGTGCGAAGCACTAGAATATACTAACTTGAAACCCTCGCCGCATGTAGAATGTCTCTATAAGCTGGTTCGTAAAGTCGCAGAACCACTAGTTAGTGACCGTTCAACAGCATCCGAAATTGAGAAGATTTCGAACGAATTGTATGCTGGAGGATGGTTAGCAAGGATTGAAGCTGAATGTGGAATATTACCTAGATAATTTCGTCTATCTCTTTTTCAACCTCATTTAGTCCCGTTAATTGTCTAACTCTGAACCTCATTTTTGTAACCTTAGTTCCATGACCTCGCTCTTCGAGCAAATCAAGTCTATTATCTAGTTCAATTGCTTTGCGAACTGCATTCTCTACTTTTTTGTATGTAGCAAAACTCTTGTCATCGTCTGATTGATACAAAGCTGGTTCAGCAGCTGAAACTTCTAACCCCATTCGCCTCCAAAGAAGAATTCGCTTACGAGCAATTTCCTTGGTATAACCCTCTCTAGGAATTCTTGTTAACATCGAAAGACTACGCTGATTTTCTATTTCTTCAGACTGAATTTCATCTATATTAGATAGTTCAGTAGTAGTCAGAGCGTCAAAATCCTCCATGTCAATTAACTGCTCCACCGGAACTTTCCAATCTGGAGATTCTCTATACCATTTTGCCCTCTGAATTTCATCAAATATCTGATCTGCAAAGACGAAAATAACAGACCATGGTCTTCTGTGTAGATTGTCTTTTATCCGCATTGACATGTTTAAAATCTCTGAATATTCGTTGTTTGAATAGAGTAATTCAATTCCTTCCACTATTATAGTCCCTTTGTGGTTTGAAACACGATTCAGAATTAGTTCTTCTAACTGCTCTATTGAAGGCATGATAGAACCTTTAACAATTTGATTTGTAATCCAATATGTTTCTACTTTTTCAATATCGATATGGGTGTAAAGTTGGTTTTGCGGAGTACGAGAAATTAGCACTGTGTGCGTTTCATTAATCGTCGACAGTTTGTCTACAAATCCTAATATTTCATCATAAGAACCCAAATTATAGGTATACGTATTTCCCGAAATCAAACCATCCATAGCGTTCCCTCTACCACTTCGAGTATGTGGTCCTTAGAGCATCAAGTCCATGAATGATTATATTGTTTGAGGCTGTGGGAATAAGTAGTGGCACCAATGTCGGATGACGATAACCAAGATGTGGCAATGGCTCAATGTGGAGCGTGTGATTCAATTATTCCCTTAGACAGTGAAGTATGTCAAGATTGTGGGATACGCATTGGTGGGATATCAGAAGAAGTTCTTGGTGAGTGTGGAGCCTGTGGAGTGCTTCTGCCGGTCGATAGCATATCTTGCAATAAGTGTGGAGTGTTTTTTGTCGATATTAACGATAAAGCAGAAATCACCAGTGATAATGACGAAACGGATTTGAGTGATCCAGTTGAAATTACAGATTCCGATGAAATCACAATTGAGTCAGACCATATCGACGAAGTTGAGGATGATGTCACAGAAACAGAAATTGAAACTCATGTTGAATATGAAAGCGACGATGTAATCGAGACTGAGGTTGCTGTTGAGGAAATTCAGGAAGACACGGAAGACCATGTTGAGGAAGAAGAATCAACAGACGGACAAGAAACTGCAGATGTGTCTACTGAAAAAGCGGAGTTATCTGAAGATGAAGAAGATGTAGTTGAAGAAGAGCAATATATTGAAACTACAAGCGAGGATATCGAAGAAGGTTCCGTAGAAGAAGGCAATGAAAGCTCCCCTGAAGACGAAGAAGAAGCTAGCATTGAAGAATCGTTAGAAGAAGAACAAGTTCAAGACTCAACAGAAGATGATGTAGAAGAGAGCGAAATTGAAACCGAGGAACAGGATGGTGTCGATGAAGCTGTAGTTAAGATCGCATTTGAAAATCTAGCATTGGCAATAGCCGAGCAAAACATGACCGCTGCGGAGGCTTTCATGCAAATTGATACCAGTGACGATAACAAAATTGATGCCCCTGAACTTCAAAAAGGAATACAAAATATCGCCGGGGAAAAACTTACTCCAAAAGAAATTACAGCGATATTAGATTATCTAGATGCTGATAGTAATAGAAGAATCGATTCTTCAGAATTCTTTACAAAAATTGACGAATTACGAATAGGAATCAGTCAAGGAAAACTGCCAAAGGTAAAGCAATTCCCCTCACCAACTCAGAAGTTCTTGATGGGTAAGAAGGCTAATGACATATTCTATCCAATTATGTATTTCTTGATGGCGGCCTTTGTCGGACTGTGGGTAGTTAACGGCATGGGATTATTAGTAGATGGCACTGGAGGAAATGTCGTTTACGAAGGTCACACCGATGCCAATGGAGATGAGTTAGAGTCCGGATTCTGGGATATTTGCAATGAAGACATAGATAATATTCCAGAGGAATGTAGTGGCACTGTTAGGTTGAATGAAGTGTACCCTTGTGATCCAAAACTTGATTCAAATGATTGTGCCAATTCACTAACACCTTTCAGTGGTGAAAATGGCGCAAGCAGTATGCCTGCAGGTTTCTACACCGATGGATATATTTTCATAGGTTTAGGCGTTGCAGGGCTTTTGTTGACATTCTATCTGCATAAAATGTATGCTCCTAAGCTCAGAAAGATTGCCAAGGGAGACAATGATTCACCAGAAGAAGAAGATTCCGAAATCGAGGATGATGACTCTGAAGATGCTGACGAACAGAACGACGAAGCGGAAGAACAATCAGAGCAAGAAGATGAAGAACTAGAAGAAGACTCTGATGAAGATGAGGAGTATGACGACGAAGATTATGATGACGAAGACTATGAAGACGACGATGAAATTGATGTCGGAAGTTGGATCGGATTGGAGATTGATGGAGAGGAATACTTCGGGGAAATATTAGAATTTAATGACGATAAGGGAACTGTAACAATCGAGACAGAAGAAGGCGAAGAAATTACTGGCGATCAAGATGACATGTTCCTCGAAGATGACGAGTGATTGAATGGTTGACAAGTTAGACTGCCTAGCAGGAAAAGAAGCATGTCCTGTATGTGGAAGCATTGCAGCAATAGGAACTGCAAGATGTCCAGAGTGTGGCACATTCCACTCAGGAGTGCACTTAGAGGAAAGACAACCCCCTCCTCCTGAAGAAAGACCGACTGAGCGGGATATTAACCCAACCGATTACTCAATCGATCCTTCATCGGCTATTGCAGTGGAGGAATTTGATTCTGATGATTCAAGTGTGAAAAAATGGAGTGGGGGCTCGAGTGACTTTTCATTCGAAGATGAGGATGGGAATAAGCCTGGTAAACTTGACCAGGTTATTCCAGAATCTGAAATAATTTCTGCGGATTGATTTCACAATAATTGCTTTTGAGCCAGGCAATAGTGATAAATCATTATTTTGCAAGGTGGGCTCGGCCAGAATTGAACTGGCGATCTTTGCCATGTCAAGGCAACGTCATAACCCCTAGACCACGAGCCCTTGCGGTTCTTCCAGAAAGATTCGGTATATATCGAAATCGGTTTATCTCAAGAAACAATTTTTGAGATTTTGCCACTACATCCTGGTTGTGAGCAGAATCCAGCATACCTCGTTCGACCGTTGTCCATTTTTACTAAATTTCCATTCTTGATTAAACCGTACTTCTTGCACTTCAAACAGAAACCTTGTATTCCTTCCATTGGGACCGTTTGGCCCTACATTACCATAGTAATGAAATCTATCATTCTAAAACTCCAAAAATCTAGTTTTTCCTACTCAGAACCCCCCCTCTAAGGTGTAAAATTGGAATTTCTTGGTATTTTTTTAACAAAACGCTATACTGCGAGACATAATAGGTATCGGATTTTAAGTCCTTGTCGCATAATCTACGTTATGCGACATTACCATGCACTCCTAATCAAGATTTTCTGAATTAAGAGCAAAAATTCCTACAAGTGGAGGTCCACTCAAGAGTGATTCAATTCCGCCATCCCTAGGATCTAATTCCTCTGACACTTTTTTTGAAGCTGCATGCCATGATTCCTCAGAATCATAGATTGCTTGTAAAAGAAACATCGGTTGACCATCCATTGAACGCGCCACCCATGCTTTCTTGCAACCGTCAGTTCTTCGCCTCATCTCTTGACGAACCTCTAGTAATCTGGCAAGCCGAGCATCAACTCCCTTTCGTGCTGAGCAAACAACAGTTTCCATCCAATATATTGATTTCACAGATTTCATCTCCAGAATAGTGTTTAATGATAAATCATCTGACCTTCAAGTATTGTCGCCTTAAACGGAGAATGTCCTGGCTTGAGGCACCAAGACTCTAACCATGGACTATCCAGAACATTCAGATTCGCAATTGAACCTTCAACAATAGATCCGTGAGCTAAGCCAGATGGGTGCGGAGTTGTTGCTGCTGAATTTACAGTACACGCTGCTAGAGCAGAAATTGGTGAGATATCATTTCTCTGAACAAGGATGCTCCCAATGAAAGGTAAGCTGAGGGTTTGACAATTTGGGTTAAAATCACTGGCTATTGACCACAAAATCTCATTTTCTAGGCAGTAATCGAATGGTGGAAATTTGTCACCCATTGTATATGGCGTTCCAGGCAAAAAAGCAGTGTTAACACCAGAATCATTCATTGCATGTCGTGCATTATCATTAGAATAATGTGCATGATCAGCCGTTTGTACCTTTAACTCAGATGCCAAATCACCACCTCCGCCATCTGTGAACTCATCGATATGCATTCGAAGGTCTAATCCATTTTTTCGACTTTGTTTCAAAATCTCTTCTGATTGTTCGACAGAGAACCAACCAGGCTCACAAAAAACATCTGCACTCCTTGCGTAACCTTGCTCAGTTATCTTTGGTAGTTGTTCAGACAGTAATACTTCAACATAAGCATCTAAGCTTAGCTCAGGTGGGGCCGCATGAGCACCAAGCCATGTCAAATCTAGACTAGGCATTCCTTCAACCTTAGCGATGGACTCCGCAACAGAAAGAAGCCTCAACTCTGATTGTGTATCGAGACCATATCCGGATTTTACTTCTAGATGGGTTGTTCCATTCCTCAAGGATTTTGCCATCCGATTTAATCCAAGTTTTGCCAATGCTTCGTTAGAACTCTCTCTTGTTGGCATAACAGTAGCGGATATACCGCCACCCCTATCAGCAATTTCCTTGTAAGATAAACCACTTTGTTTCCATGTTATTTCTCGACTGCGATCACCAGCCCACAATAGATGTGTGTGGGAGTCTACCAAACCTGGTATTACGGCCCTGCCTTCCAAATCAACTATCTCTGCGTCACTAAATTCAGCCAATAGAGCCTCAGTTTGATCAATACGCTCTATGATGTAGTCGTTAACCAATATTCCTAATCCAGCCTTGTGAATGTATTCACTTTCATCGGTAATATGCCCCCGAATTGGAACACCGCTCGCCATGTGTGCTATGGGGCCCGCATTCACCAATAGCATCCGCATTGTATCGACTAAAGTATAACCGTTAGATAGTATATGCGATAGGGCAACACAATGACGGGACGATGGGTCTTAGGAATTGAGTCAACGGCGCATACGCTTTCATTCGGTCTTGTAGACCAAAATGGAAAACCCAAACCATCAGTTTCCAAAATCATTCGACCTACAACAGGAGGAATCCATCCAAGAGAAGCAGCAGATCACCATGTTGAACAATCTAGCGAGATTTTTTCGAGAATTCTGCATGAAAATAATCTAGTTCCAAATGATATAGGTATTGTAGCTTATTCTCAAGGCCCGGGAATGGGTGCATGCCTGCGGACTGGTGCGGCAGCCGGTCGTGCAATTTCCAGCCACCTAAATGTTCCATTAATCGGCGTCAATCATTGTGTTGCACATATTGAAATCGGTCGTGAACAATGTGGCTGTGATGACCCCATTTTGCTATACGTTAGCGGTGGAAATACGCAAGTAATTGCGAGATTAGACGGAAGATATCGGGTTCTAGGCGAGACACTGGACATAGGAATTGGAAACATGTTAGACAAATTTGCAAGGAAGCATGGCATACCTTTTCCTGGTGGGCCAGTAATCGAGAAAAAAGCACTTGAGTGGATTACTGAAAATCCAGATTCAACATTAGAAGGATTAGAATTACCATATGCCGTTCACGGCATGGACCTAGCATTTTCTGGTATCATGAGCGCAGCGAATAAGTTAGTTTCCGATGGTAAACCATTTGAAGCAGTTTGTTGGTCATTACAAGAGCATGCGTTTGCAGCCTGCGTTGAAGTTGCTGAAAGAGCTCTAGCGCATACAGGTAAGACAGAAATTGTTCTTGGAGGTGGAGTGGCATGCAATGAACGTATGCGCAATATGTCTAGTATAATGTGCCAAGAACGGGGTGCTACTAGCTATTGTCCACCAAAAATGTATTGCATTGATAATGGTACTATGATTGCAAGATTGGGATGGCTAGAAACCAATCATGGCAGGGTTACGAAATTAACTCAATCAGCAATTGATCAAGAGTTACGCACCGACCAAACCCCCATTTCATGGGCGTGATGATATGCCAAGGGTTATGAGAGGCCGTTTAACCGGACAATTATGAACGGCAGACGACGCAAGGATGAACCCTTTAATCCGTTTGCGCCAAATGCCAGTCAGAAGGCCAGAGATCGCAAAGAAAGGAACCCTCGACCACAAACTCGACCGAAGCCACCAGAGAAACCAAAACAAGTGAATGATTTGGCTTCAAGGCAGAAGGAAGCCATGGAGGCTCTAAAGCAAAGAGGACAAATAACCGATAAAACACCGACCAAATCCGATTCACAAACAGCCGTAAAAAAGCATCAAATATCACCACAACCTAAACCTGTTCCCAAAACTTCAGTGAAAAAACCAGATGACAGGAAGGATAGGTTAGCCAATTTGAGAGCTAAATCGGCAGCAACGGTTCAGTTTGCCAAGGAAGCAAAAGATTCAGCAATTTTAGAAGAAAAACTTGAGGAAATTGAACCTGAAATTGAACCTCTTGAAGCTGAGATTAAAGAACCAATCAATATCAAAATAGAAGACGACATTGAGAGAACAGTAAATGACAATTTAAAATCATCATCGAACGTTTTCAAAACTATCAAAACCCAAGTCAAAAAGACTGACCGGAAAACAAAGAAGCGAAGGTCGAACGACAAAAAAGGAGGCGGACGACAACCGCAATCTCGTAAACTCGATCGCAGAAAATATCTGGAATACAAATATGCTGCTCGGGAATTATTGGATAACGAAAGTGTAAGTGAAGAACACCGATCGAACATTCTAGGCCAAATCTGGGCCAAGGGAGAGAGAACCGGTGTTGAGGATGCACTATCCTTCATAGCGCAAAAAGAATCTGAGAACATTATTCCTTCAGATGTGGCGGATGAATTCCGTAATATGATAAGAAAATATACTACAAAGAGATGATAAAATGACCACAGTCAGCAAAAATACAGTAGCACGAGTCCACTATACTGGGACATTGGCAGAATCTGGTGAGATTTTTGATAGCAGTATTGGTAGAGATCCGTTAGCATTCTTAGTCGGACACAAGAAAATGATTCCAGGGTTTGAAAGAGAATTGATGGGTGCCAAAGTCGGTGACAACGTGGTATTCACTCTTCCCCCTGAAGATGCATACGGGCCTATTATTCAAGATGCAATCCAAGAAGTTCCTAGCGATATGTTTGGGCAAATTAACGCTGAACCTGGAATGGTATTAATGAGCGATATTGGACCGTTTAAGGTATTAGAAGTCGGGGAAGGCACAATTAAAGTGGACTTCAATCATGCTCTCGCTGGTAAGACGCTTACATTCGACGTCATGGTTGTCGAGGTCAGAGATGCTACCGAAGAAGAGATACTTCATGGACATGCACACGGTCCAGGTGGAGTTACACATGATACTCAAAATGAAGATAACTCATGCAAAGGGGATGGTTGCTGTTAGCTTATTGACAAATTAGGTTAAACCCAATTTAATCCAATTTACGGAGGAAAAAATATGCCCGGTCAGCGAAACGAGGACTGGCGAACCCTTGGTGGAATTGAGTTACCAAAAATCGCTGGTCCCGATACCTCCGGATGTCCTCCTTACACTAGAGGAATCCACGATACAATGTATCGATCAAGGCTGTGGACAATGCGTCAGTATGCAGGTTTTAGTAGTGCAGAAGAAACCAACGAGAGATTTAAGTTATTATTAGAACGCGGACAAAAGGGTTTGTCTGTTGCATTTGATTTGCCAACTCAATTAGGTCTAGATGCGGATGATGAGATGAGCGAAGGTGAGGTTGGAAAAGTAGGAGTATCTATATCCTGCTTAGACGATATGCGAATATTGCTTGAGGGTATACCATTGGATAAGGTATCAACATCAATGACAATAAACGCTCCAGCGATGATATTACTTGCGATGTACGTCGTAGTAGCAGAAGAAAATGGAGTTTCAAAATCCCAAATTAAAGGTACTATTCAAAATGACATTTTGAAAGAATACATAGCAAGAGGTACTCACATATTTCCGCCAAAAGAATCTATGAGATTAATCACCGACATTTTTGAATTCTGTTCAGACAGTATACCACTCTGGAATACGATATCAATCTCAGGTTACCATATTCGAGAAGCTGGATCAACAGCGACGCAAGAAGTAGCGTTTACTCTTTCAAACGCTTTAGCATACGTTCAAGCAGCAATAGATAAGGGGCTTGAAATTGATTCTTTTGCACCAAGGCTTTCATTCTTTTTCAATTGTCACAATGATTTTTTTGAGGAAATTAGCAAATTCAGAGCCGCCAGAAAACTATGGCATGACCTTGTAACGGAGAGATTTTCGCCTACAAATCCTAAAAGTTCGATGCTGAGATTCCACACTCAAGTTGCTGGTGTGTCATTAACAGCTCAACAACCAATTAACAACGTTGCCAGAGTAACTATACAGGCATTGGCCGCTGTGTGTGGTGGAACTCAGAGCCTACACACAAACTCTTACGATGAAGCCTTAGGTTTGCCAACAGAAGAAAGTGCGACTGTTGCTTTGAGGACTCAACAAATAATCGCAGAAGAAAGTGGTGTTGCAAGTGTTGTCGACCCATTAGGAGGGTCCCATTTAGTGGAAATGTTGACTAACACGATTTATGATGAAGCAAAATCGAAAATCGAGGAGATTGAAAATATGGGAGGATCACTGACTGCTATCGAAAATGGATTCCAGCAGCGAGAGATACATGAGGCAGCTTGGGCACACTTGAATCAAGTCGAATCTGGAGAAAGAAAAATAATCGGAGTAAATCATGGTGTTCTAGAAGAGGAAGAAATGCCGGATTTACTAACACCTGATCCAGATTTATGGAAAAAACAAACCAAAAAGTTAGAAAATTTAAGAGAAAAAAGGGACAATCATAAGGTTAAACACTCTCTTGAAATGATTGAAAAAATTGCTAAATCAGATGAAAATCTATTCCCATACGTCATTGATGCACTTCGAAATGATTGCACTCTTGGTGAAATAATCAATGCAATGAAAAAGGTGTTTGGCACATATATGGCTCCGAGTGGTTTTTAGGTGGTAAGATGAAGATTTATTTAGACCATATTGGGATTGCGTGTGAAGATTTTGATGCAGGGACAAAGTTTTGGAATTTACTTGGACTTACTCAAGGTGATGACGAGTTGGTTGCTGACCAGGGCGTTGTTACTAGATTCTTTGAGACATCTAAAAATGATGAAAAGTCTCCCCTGATTGAATTATTAAAGCCAACTGGTGACGATACAGCGATTGGAAAGTTTCTGGAAAAAAGAGGTCCTGGAATTCAACAAATTTGTTTTCGGGTTGAAGATATTGTGTCTGTTATCGACACACTAAAGCAGAATGGTATAGCCATGATTAACGAGGTGCCAGAGTTGGGGGCACATGGCGCACTCATTGCGTTTGTCCATCCAAAAAGCACGGGTGGGGTTTTAGTCGAACTTGCCCAAAAGCAATGATGTTCTTGAGATATACAATTATTGGCCAAAGGTGGTTAGCAAATGGAAAATCAACTGTTGAAGCTGACCGGTGTTGCAAAATACTTTGGAGAGGTTGAAGCATTAAGGTATGTCGATTTAGACATTCAGTCAGGCCAAGTTGTCGGTCTAGTGGGTGGAAATGGAGCCGGCAAAACAACACTATTGCGGTTGATGGCTGGTGTGATAGAGCCAACTAGTGGAAGTGTGATGTTTCGCAACTCACCAGTTGCAGGAATGCGTGAGAGATTAGGAGTCGTCCCAGAGTCAACCGGGCTATATTCAAGACTTACAGCGTGGGAAAATATTCGTTATCACTCCAGAATGTATGGAGTGCCAGATGATATTGCTTGGAAAAGAGTTCTAAAATTTGCAAAGGAGTTGGAGATAACTGACGCCATGTCGAGACATACAAAAGGATTCAGTCGGGGTATGCGACAAAAAACTGCATTAATTCGTGCCCTAGCGCATAATCCTGACATTCTCTTGTTAGACGAACCAACAGCTGGATTAGATGTTACAAGTGCTAGAACCGTAAGATCTCTGGTAGGTAATATCAGGGATGATGGAGGGACAGTAATTTACAGCACTCACCACTTAGCAGAGGCACAGCAAGTCTGTGACCGTATCATTATAGTCCATAATGGTACAATAAGGGCAGACGGTACTCCTGACCAACTTCTTGAGGCAACAAAGAAAGAAAACTTAGAAGATGCTTACGTATTCCTAACATCCGATAAGGCAAGACCAAGAGTCGAGAATGAGAAAAAGGAAGGAAAATTGTCAAAGTGGTGGAGAATATTCCTTACAGGCAAAACACCTAAAATCACGGAGAGTGATGAAGATGAGTAACTCTCTGAAATTTATCAAAACAATCGCAAAGAAAGAAGTTATTGAATTCGTGCGGGATTGGAGGACATTACTTGCTCTTGTTGTAATTCCGCTACTGATTTTTCCTGCATTATTCATCGCACTTCCTTTACTGCTGCAATCCGAAGCCGCAGAATTAGACGCACTGGACCTTGAAATTGTCTGGCAAGGGGACATTGACGATGAGCTAAATGATATGTTCAGGAATGAAAGTCTGATAATTGCATATGAGCAATTACCTATGGAAATCAGTAATTTATCTGATATTGGAGAAGATATGTCACGATTAAGAAGTCAAGATGTTAATGCAATCTTTAGGCTAGTTCAAGAGAATGAATCATGGAGTTTTTCTGTATTGTATCTGTCAACGAGTGAAGCTTCAAATGAGGCTCGAGAAAGAATACTACTGTCCTTGCAAATATGGGAGAGCAATGTTGTAAACGGGACTCTTGTTGAAGCAGGGCTTGACCCTGAGATAACGCTTGATCCAGTAACATGGGATGGAAGTGTCGCTAGTGCTGATGCTGCTACAAAAGGTGAGCAAGCAGGGCTTGCCCTATCACTGTTCATCCCCATGGTGATTGCGATTTGGACTGCATCTAGTGCTATTCAGCCATCGATCGATATGACTGCAGGGGAGCGTGAGAGAGGCACACTCGAAGCGTTACTGTGTTTACCATGTACACGAATGCAACTGCTGGCTGGAAAGTGGCTAGCTGTTGCAACTATTACTAGTGCGGGTGTAGCTCTACAAATAGGCGGATTATTATTTGCGATTACATTCTTGTCGGCTGCTTCAATCATAGGCTTGCCATCTATTTCCTTTGCTAGTATTATGCTCCTTACAGGTGCTGTGTTAATATTTGCTGTCATGGTTGTAGCTTTCGAACTTGCCTTGGCAATGAGGTCTCACAGTGTAAAGGAAGCTGGTTCTCTACTTGGGCCAGCCATACTTTTCATAATATTCCCTGCTCTATTTACACAGGTAATAAATCTGGATGGAATAGAATCGTGGTGGTTTTGTATTCCATTAGTGAACATATTATTAGCTATGCGAGAATTGTTATTGGACCGAATTATTTTCGAGCACATTTTGGTTTGGATAATATCAAGTGTCTTTTATGCAGCATTGGCTGCTTGGTTTGCTGCACGTCAATTCAAACGAGAAGATTTGGTAGCTTCAATTTCATGAATTGCATCAACTCCTGATAAATATTACTGAGATATTACTATACTAATACTCTTATATTATATCATAAAGGACCAAACATGCCGAAGGTTAGTCTGGATATCCCCAACCAGTTACTCGAAGACATGAGAATACATGTAGGTGATAATGGTAAATTCGTATCTCTTGCTGATGCGATTCGAACAGCTTGCAGAAAAATGCTAGACCAATTGGATGAGATAGATGCAAGGCACGGAAGAATTGAGGTGAAAAGATGACTTCTAGAGATGATGCAGAAAAAGCGGTAGAAACTTTGCTGAACTACATAGAAGGCTCCGCAACAAGAGAGGGACTACTCGACACTCCAAAGCGAGTTATAGATTCGTATGAAGAGATATTCGCAGGATATGGAATGGACGCCAACGAAGTTCTTTCTTCAACCTTTAACGCAGAGGGATACGATGGAATTGTGTTACTGCGTGACATAGAATTTCACTCTACTTGTGAACACCACTTGCAGCCATTCAAAGGCAGAGCACATGTTGCATACATTCCAGTCAAAAGAATTGTAGGAATAAGCAAACTTGCGAGAATCGTTGATCTACATGCAAGACGATTACAAAATCAAGAAAGGATAACCAGCAGTGTTGCAGATGACTTAGAAGAAAATATCAAACCGCTTGGATGTGCTGTTATATTGGAAGCCTCACATGGTTGCATGCAGTGTAGGGGTGTTGCAAAACAAAATGCTGTAATGACAACAAGTGCAATGCGAGGAGTATTTTTTGACAAGAGTGAAGCACGTAATGAACTGATGCAACTAATACAATCACCGAAACTGTAGTGTAGGGATGATTAAATGACAAAGTATCCGGTAGTAGAGATATTTCACTCAGTCCAGGGCGAAGCATTTCATGCTGGAATTCCACACGTTTTTGTTAGGTTCGGAAATTGTAATTTGCGATGTGAATGGTGTGATACTGACTTTCTAAAGTACACAGAGATGACATTAGAGACTATCATTTCAAAAGTATTAGCGTTTAATTGCAAACGAGTTATATTTACAGGTGGAGAGCCGTGCCTTCAAGATCTAGACACAATCGGGAAAGAGCTGAAAAAACATGATATCTATCTATCCGTAGAAACTAACGGAACAATACCTGTCCCAGATGTCATCGATTGGATTTGTGTTTCTCCTAAAGATCAACTATATCCGAACTTAAACATCAAACAAAGAAGTGGTAACGAACTAAAAGTGGTTTATTGCGGACAGGATTTGTCCTTGTATGATGACATTAAACAGGGATTTGAACATCACTTCCTACAGCCATGCTTCATGGAGAACGAAACTGTGGAACAAAACGGAAAAAACTTTGCGAAAGTTGAACAGATTGTCAAAAGTTCACCAGGTTGGAGACTATCTCTACAAACTCACAAATGGATGGGTGTCGACTAATGAGAGCTATAATGTCATTAAGCGGAGGCATGGATTCAACATGTCTGTTATTGCGTTTGATTCAAAGTGGTTACAAAGTTACGTGCATATCTTATGAATATGGACAAAAGCACAGGATTGAGATTGATAAAGCAAAAGCTAATATTCAATATTTACTCGAAAAAGGCTTCGAGGTAGACCACAAGATAATTGATTTGACATCTGCAATGAGCACATTCAAATCTGCGCTAACCAATGCTGAAACAGATGTTCCAGAAGGATTCTATGAAAAGGACCAGATGAAATCAACTTTTGTGCCGAATCGGAATGCAATATTTTCTTCAATAATATACGGCTACGCACTTTCAGTCGCAATTGAGGAGAATACGAATGTTAAAATCGCACTTGGAGTTCATTCTGGAGACCACGCAATTTACCCAGATTGCAGACCTGAGTTTTACGATGCACTTGAAAACGCATTCGCAGTAGGTAACTGGGATTCTGACAAAATTTCATTTGAATTGCCTTACATAAACGGCGACAAGGAAACTATATTGCGTGATGCGATTGATAACTGCAGGAAGCTCAATCTCGATTTCGATTCTGTTCTTGGTAATACACTTACATCATACAATCCCTCTGATTCAGGAATTTCGAGTGGTAAAAGTGGTTCGGATGTTGAACGTATTCTTGCATTTCATGCAATAGGTCGTAAAGATCCGATAACATACGCGCTTCCTTGGAAAGATGTCCTTGCTAATGCACTTGAGGAGAAACTACGGCACCACGTTATGAAAGAAAACGGTACTGAGAGAGCCTTTACAGGAAAATATGACAAACATTTCGAGCCAGGGATTTACAAGTGCGCGGAATGCAATATGACACTGTTTGAATCAGCCTCTAAATTTGATTCTGGATGTGGCTGGCCTGCTTTCAATAGTGAAGATGAAAATGCAAATATCATCAAACTCGAAGACAGGAGTTATGGAATGGTTAGGACTGAAGTTCGATGCTCAGGTTGTGATTCACACTTAGGACATTTATTTCAGGAATTTAGAGGACCAAGGTATTGTATTAATTCAATATGTTTAGAATTTGAGGGTGATTAAATGACTAAGTTTTTTTCAGTAAAAAAATACGGACACGAAAGAGGATTATCGGCAGCATTTAGACAGTGGAGAGCGGAAAGCCACTGCCGTTTTTTACACGGATATTCATTGGAGTTTGAGTTTAAGTTCGGAGCCATACGACTAGATGAAAAAAACTGGGTAGTTGATTTTGGAGGACTCAAAGAATTAGAGGCATGGTTGCGAGAGACATTTGACCACAAAACTCTGGTAGCCTTAGATGACCCAATGATGGAGACATTTCAGAGGTTGGATGCCGACTCAATTATCGATTTGGTTGCAGTTGATGGAACTGGTGCAGAGATGTTTGCGAATATGGCATTGGAATTTTCTAGTGAATTAATAGAAAAACAGTATGGCGCTAGATGCTGGGTTGAGAGTGTAACCGTTCGAGAGCATGGGGCAAACAGCGCCATTGCTGAAAGATCAAAACTCTCAGATTAATTCAGTAAAAGGTTACCTATCTGACTGATTATCTGGAGTTACTCTCTTCCGTCGGTCTCGTCTCCATTCTTCATTGCCAGATTGCTTTTGCAATGCTGTAGTTGCTTGAACGAATGCACCGATCATCCGTTCAGCTTCACTGTCGATTGGAAGACCACGAAGAAGAACCCTCTCAAAAACATCATTGATTAATTCTGATTTATCGCTATCTAAGGACTGACAAAAATCATCAATTGATTTGCGCAGTATTAATCGTAAATCTGATGAAATGGCTTTTTGATTTTTTACTCCTTTTACAGTTAATCCGTTAATAATTCGATCTCGATGTAATTCGTAGCATAATTGACTAACGGCATGCGACAGGTTAGCTATGGGATAACCCTCCCATGTAGGGAGCGTTACTAGAAAATCGCACAATCCAAGTTGTGAAGCGGTCAATCCCTTTCCTTCCTCTCCAAAGACCAGAGATACGCGACCATCATAATTCCTCAACTTATCACTCAGTTCCCATGGTAGGAGGAAATGCCTACGAAGTATTTTGGAACCTACCTCACGTTTGCCACTAGTCCCTATTACTAGGGAGGATTTTTCCACAGCCTCGGATAGTGTTTCACAAATTGAAGAATTATCTAATATGTATCCTGAATGCTTAGCTCGATTTCTTGCTTCATCGTCATCCACAGAGCAATTTGGATTAACTAATGTCAGTTTGTCAAATCCATAATTTAACATCGCTCGAGAGATAGCACCAAGATTCCCTGGATGATTGATACCGACTATTATAATCTCGAGATCATAACTTGAAGCTGGTAGTGGGGCGTCAATCCTGTCACCCATTACAATGCCTCCATTATCCAACGAGGATCACATGCAGAATAAAGAAAGAATACGGCTTCTTCATCATTTTCCCTATCCGGCATAATCAGCGAGTGCTTGCGGAAATTGTGTTTATTTCTAAGATGCGAAATGATTTTTTCTAAATCACCTTTGCTACCGTGAACGCTGACTGGATTTCGGTCCCAGGCGACCCTTATCGCCATATTAACGCCTCAATCGGTTCTTCGCTGGCGATATCTTGTGACGTATCCAGCAATCCAGTTTCGAAGTTTTTTAGATTCTACATCTGTCAATTGCTCTACAACTTTTTTATTGTGATCGAAATCTTCAGTGAATTTTTCACCGTGCTCTTCGCAAAGAATAATCGCACGTAATTTGATAAAGGTTGGCCTAATATTTCCCATGATTACTCCTCCATTAATTTGACTTCGATTGGTATATCTGGTTCATCGTGTCGTGTGACTTGGAGCCTGATTTTTCTCGGAGGGTTCTCTATACCTCTTGACCATATAGCCTCATTTACAGCAGGATCAATCCAGACTTCCTCGTCCTCCTTGACTTTCAGATGTCTAACAACTTCATTTTTGATAATCTGGATAGCCCTAGGCGCTCTCTTGTAACGTGTAATGTTCCATGCATTCCTTAACGGAACGACTAATTCACTAACTGCTCCCCTTGCCATCTACTTCACCTCTGTAGTTTACTGCGTCTCCAATGATGTCGTTTTGGATGGGATACAGTATTTCTTGATGTTTTTAACATAACCCATACAGGAACACGACGATTTTGTTTACCTGCTTTTAGGAGTCGAATTTTTTTTGCTGCTGGCTTATTTCTGGACATAAATTTCACCTCAAATCCTGCGAATAGTTGTCTCTCTTTTTCCTTTTGAGAGACCAGATAGTATGTTTTTTAGTTGAGCATCGTTGACTGGAATAGCGATTTGATTGGTCTGAGCAAGTTTAGCAAGATGTGTTTTTACACTTGTTGTCAAATCAGGATTTACTAAGTTTAGCCTAGATAATCTCGAACGTGCATCTGGAGTTAGAACTATCTTCATGGATTTATCTAATTCAGCAATTGCAGCTTGCTTTGCTTCTTCTTCTATCTCTGCCTCTGCTTGTGCTGCAGCCTGTTTCTCTAATTGAGTTTGGATTTCTGCCATACGTTGAGATCGAATGGTGGCTAACTCATCATCAGATTTTGATGTCATTGTTGCCACGTCCTCTCACTTCCAATTAGTATTTTGACAGACCTGGATACATAGTCTCGGCTTCAGGTCGAACGGAGTGTGCGACCTCGTCTAGGAGTTTGTGACCGCTAGATGTCAGAGAGCGCCCAGCAAATAATTTTTGATCACCATCGACTGATTGAACAGTTTTTGTTTCACGCATTTCAACCAAACCAGCATCGGTTAATTGTTGCAGCGCCGTTCGAATAATGTGCCTTGAACCCATTGCAGGAGTATGTGGATTCGAGCCGTTATCCTTTTTCCCACCATATGCTTGCGCAAGTGCATTTACTCCTATGGGACCTTCACGCCCAACCTTACGGAGAAGAGCTGCGCATCGCAGTTCCCACCAGTTATTTTGTGAGGGCGGGCGTTCCCTGTGAATACCAGTTTTAACGAAATCAGCCCACTGAGGTCTGTTTATCGATTCGATTTGAGACAACTTTTCAGCTAATGCTGGATTTAGGAGGTCTGCGGGAACATCGTAAAACGTCGTCATCGTAACACCAAGCACCTTCCCGACCTAACTCCCCTATATGAATGGAACTGTTATTGCAGAGGATTTTTTGACTCAAAATAGGATACTGCGGGCCTAGGTACAAGGATTGATGAATGATTCTTTTTTAGACACCCACATGCGGAAAGCGTTAGCGCAGAATCCAAACCTGCTTCGGACGCTTATTGGGTTAGGTCTGACGCTAATTCTTCTGCTGGCTTATGCAGTTTATGGGGCAACTATTAACACCGAAATTTATGTTTATGAATCCAATTCGAATGAAACTGTTGTCAGTTTAGATGATGCCGAACGATATTACAGCCCAGATGATAACACCACTACATGGACGTGGGACGCCGATTTAAATGGCGTGAACCTAACATGGGTCAATCTAACGGTAGTTTCCTTATCGAGCGGATCGATAATCGCAATCTCCAATGGTGAAGGGCTGTATAGTCACCCAGACTTGGGTAATCCAGACGCTGATGATTTCTCTTGCACCGAATCGTGTAAAAAAAGAATTGAGCATAGAACCAATTCAACCGGTGAGTCAACTAGCATAATTTCTCTGACAAATCCAGACCCTGCGATAAGAGGAAAAGGATCTGTTTATGCAGATTCTCAGGAGGAAGCAAGCAAAAAAGCTACTAAAATATTGAATTCGACCTTTGAACCAACTAAAGTTCGAATAACCATAATTGAAGAAGGTAACCGAACTGTTAACCCTTCCGTTGAATTAACTCAAGTTAATGAGTCTCTGTATAATGTAGAAATGTTTGAGGTTGATGCTGCAACCGAATTCCTATGGGCTCTTGCTGCCGTAATTGGATGTTTCAGTATGGTTCTAGTGCCATCATTCACTGTATATTTCGCTGCTAGAGCTAAGCAAAAGAAAACTGAGTTGAAATTAGAATCCGCTAGAATAAACATAGAGGAAGAATAGCGAAGGTCTGATATTGCTTGAGGTCTTGTGTATATCTGAGGCCCATGAAAAAGTGTGTTCAGTTTTTTATCGTCGCGCTACTTCTGTCTCATTGCATTCCGGCGACTAGCGGCTCTGGGGTTAAAGCAAACAATATCGATCTTTACGTGGAACAAATTTCGATGAACTATCCTGATCCTGCAAACGATTCGCTTTACAAAATGTTTTCATCAAATCACCCAATAGCAAATTTTGACAGACCTGCCAATCTGTATGTAACAGATGGAGTTGTTGGGGTTGAATCTGAAATAAATGTTTCAATAGGAAACATTGGAACCTCTGTTTCAGGTAGTATCGATGTTCAAATACTGATATTACATAATGAATACAAACGCTTTGAATTATTGAATACAACTGTGGCTTCAAATCCCATACAACCATCATCTAGTCAATTTATACTCGTGAGATGGACACCTTACTACTCAGGAAACCACACGATCATAGCATCTGTTACCAACACAATTGGCGATGATGATAATGCGAATAATCAATTATCTAGGCACCTAACAGTCGCCAGAATTTACGACAATTGTGTGGACATTTCACAGTGGTCGGTTAGTGGTGAATGGAGTACTAGTTCTGACGCATTCGTTTCACAATCAAGCGCTTTCCACATGGGAAATGGGCAATTTTCCAGTTACAGCCCCCTACAAACATCAACATTGACTAGCCCTGTACTGAATCTTTCTGACGATTTGATTAACCATAATGCAGCAATAGGTTATTCCTTCTTCTACACTGGTGGGATTGGCTCTGGCGATGAGATGAAAGGTTACGTCAAGGACTCAAACGGAGTGTGGATTGAAATGTTCACCATGCAGGGTGTGGTGGACAATAACCTCATCGACGGTATTAGTTGGCAGACATTTTCAGCTACTTACAACGGCAGATCTTCACCACTTATCCCTTTGGATAGTTCGCACTTTCATGAAACAACACAATTGAGATTTTCATTTACATCAGACTCTATTGGGGAAGATATTGGAATATGGATGGATGAACTCGTATTGATTTATGATCAAGCCGCAAAGGAACGTGAATATAGTGTAAACTTACTCGGTAAATCGATTCTTGGAGGCCTGGCTGGAGAATGGTCTACTACTAGACTTGAAATTACAAACACAGGTAATGTTTCAGAAGAATACACTCCATTTGTTGAAGGTTTGCCCGATGATTGGAATCACTATTTTTCATACCCAAGCGGTGTAAGTGTAACAGGAAATGGAATAGAGATATTACCAGGAGAAACAAAAGAGTTCGATATCAAAGTCAAAACAAATTCAAATTCAACTCAAGGCAACTATCCAATCAATGTAAGAGTGAACTCAAACACACATGAAGGGATTAATGCCAGTGTTAATACGACCATCAAAATATTACCCAGTAGACTGCCAGAAATTCAAGTCCCAGAAGTTTCTCCAAGATGTAATCCTGGTACTAATTGCGATTTTCTTGTACAAGTCAATAACATAGGAGAAGCGTCTGATGTATTTACTGTGAGTGTTGAGGATAAGGTAATTCCAAATGGCTGGTCTATCGACCTAGCGTGGGATCAGCCATCGAGTATTTTGGTTAGACCAAATCAGCCTAATTCAGTTAAATTTACTGCGGCTATACCGGCTGATGCAGAGCCCGATGTGACCGCAGAAATTTGGCTAACTGCTATCAGCCAAAATGACACAACAAAATTTGATCGCAAGGCAATTTCAATTTCCGCTGCTATGGTGAGTAATGCAAGTGTAGCATTAAGTGAATCGATTGGAAGCGTGGTAACGATTGACGCTGGTGGATTCACAGATGTTGAATTCCAAATTTGGAATAACGCTAGTCGTATTGATGTATTTAGCCCACAATTTAATTTTAATGAGGTCACAGGTTGGAATCTTGAGTTACTCAGTTCTCCTAATATTGCAATAAATCCCGGGCAATCATCCACTTATACTGTGAGAATTTTCGCTCCAGAAAACGCTCAGGCAAATGATGTTGGTCCTCAAATTACACCAATGGCATTGTCACAAAGGTCTGGTGAAATTATATCTGGTGAGATTTGGCAGGGAGCGGTTGTAAATACCAAAAACGACCTATCAATAACTGCTGTAAGCACACCACTGAGTTTAAGCCCAGGTGTTCCTACTTTAGTTACGGTTGAAGTCGCAAATAATGGAAATGGAAATGATATCGCTTGTATATCTCTTCCCAATACTCCTGCGACATGGCAATGGTGGGCACTAGTGGACCAACAGAACGTCACTCAAGGAATTCCACTCTCTGTATCTTATGACCTTGAAAACGTTAAGCTAGTGGACATTTGGATATATCTTCCGCCATTGGAAGCACCTGGTGAATTTCATGAGATAGTGATAGAGGTCCAACCAAAAAATGGTTCTGATCTATTACAAATTGATAATTTTATAAATTTCGAAAGTGTTACTCAAACCGTAAGAAATCCCAGACTTGATTCAACATTTGAAGACAAAACTGTTGCAACTGATACTACTCATATCTTCAACGCAACAGCTTGGAATATCGGTAATGCTGCTGATACTAAGATAAGGGCTAGATTAGTGATTGAAACATCACCAAGCACGGATGAAGTAAGTGGTTTTCTGTCTACTGAGGATGGTGTGGTAAAACCTGCTGGAGAGTGGATTAACCTTTATTTGGGGCCAACGGAATACAAGAACATTGGAGCTCAATTGATCATCAGCGAAAATTGTAGTCTGAATACTATAGTATCCATATCAATTCAATTGGAGGGAGGTTCTGATGAGAACAACATGCCAATACTTGACACAGCAACTTCGGTTCTAATTGTCGCTGAAAGAAGGAATGTGAATGTAGAGAATATCAAAACATCTGTTTTAGATATACCAACAAGTAAAAACAGTATCCTATGGGTAAATATTTCATCAACATCTACTCAATCTGAGATATTAGAAATGGAAGCAAATGTCCCGTCAGGATGGGGACTTATATGCTCCGAGCAACCTGCACACATTGAACTGATAAGAATCGAACTAGCCCAAGGACATGTTACTGAACAAAGGTATAATCTGAGGTGCGAAGTTATGAGAGAAAATGGTTTACTTGCAGGGAATGTTGAGATATTCTTAAACTCAAGTGATAACGAAGTGAAATACGTTCTTAACCAAGAAATTACATGGAAAACATCCGACAGTAATAGTGGTTTTTCACCGGGTATGATCTCACTTTCTTTGGTTATAATTGTCGTATTAATTTTAATCATGTTATTAGTTAGAAAATATAGAGATTCTAGTGATTATCTAAACGAAGAAGAGGAAAGGGAGACTTCAATAGTGACATTATCTGGTCCGCCAGCGTCATTAATCACGGGTCCACCTGCCTCCTCCAAGCAAGATGCGGAGACAAACAATCGAGTTACTAATCAATGGAAAGATGAAGTTTATCTCGATCCAATGGAAGAATATAACCGACAGTTGGAAGAATATAATCGTAAACTAGCAGAGTATGAATCATGGAAATCTCAACAAATTTCTAATGACAATTTGGAAGTGAACGGTCATGAGTAAGTTGCCTAATGCTTGGTTCATATTATTGGCTTTAGTATCCATATTTGGTGTAATAACTTGGTATCTAGATAGGTTTTCAAAAAAGGATGAATTAAAGAAAATCACCGGAATATGTGGTGTCATTTCTATGCTATCTCTACTCTATGTGACTTACACATCCGAGGGGATATGAGAATGTCGTTTAGTTGGGACAATTACATTCCAGTAAAACTACCAGTAGAGTGGGAGTTTAGGGGAGATGTTGGTCTACATCCAGAAATTGAAGGCATTACCGGGCGAGAAGTTGTTTTATTGATAGAAAAAAGGTTCAGCAGGTTCGAAAGGATTTTAGCAAAAATTTTGAAGGCTCCAAAGGTTGTAAGGAGGCCTATGCATTATACACAATCGATGCTGTGGGAATTAATCGACGGAAATCGAACATTCCTAGATATATGTGATATTATGGAATCCCTTTACCATGAAGATATCGCACCTGTCAAGGACAGAGTGAAAGCATATCTTGAGGTATTTGTGAGACTTAATGTTGTTACTGTATTCAGGCCTAAAGAAGAAGAGTGAGTATTTTTTCTGGTGGTCGACCTATAACCGCTTTGTCATCCACAATAAGTATAGGTCGCTGAAGATTTTCTGGGTGTTTCTTTAGCTCTTTTTGTATTTGTTCTATTGTAAAATCAGCAAGTTCATGATTCTTGTTTGGCCTGAGTATTCCATGCAGCTTCGACAGAATTTCGATATCGTCAATGTCAACTCCGATGTTGAGATATCGATAATCTTCGAATTCAATATTCTGATCCATAAGCAACTGGAATGCTTTCCTAGATTTTGAGCACCGAGGATTATGGTAAAGTCGTATTTTTCTAGTCATGCATCAACCTCATATTGGTGACCAAACCAAGCGCAATCCGATAGCATCACTTTTTTTATCCACAGAGATAACCCTACGTGATGAAGAAGTCGTAGATTCTGATTCCATCAACCAACTCCCCCCTTTTGTTATTCGTTTTAATCCGACTTCTGTGCTGGTCCACTCTGCCACATTTCCATGACAGTCGTAAAGACCCCAAGGATTAGCCTTCTTTTGACCAACTTCTCTTGTTGTCGCCCCCGAATTTCCTCCATGCCATGCAACCTCGTCAAGATCTGTATCTTTATCCGAATTATACCATCTTGAACTTGTTCCAGCACGACACGCATATTCCCATTCCATTTCTGATGGAAGACGCCATACACCAGCTAGTCCTAGACGTAGATTTGTCTCGGCGAGGTTGAGTTTTGATATGTATTCTTGACAATCGAGCCAACTCACACTTTCTACTGGCCGCAAACCAGCCGACCAACCATCTGTGAATCTTGATGGATTGCTATCCATTACTGATGACCACTCAACTTGTGTTACTGGTCGCGCCCCTATAAAATAAGGTTCGTAAATTTCCAAATCACCGTTAACCCCTGGTTCGATCAATATGAATGAACCACCGAACTCATTTGAAAAGCTTGGCCGCACAGTTCGCCGACACTTAATTTGCGTATCAAATAAACGGGAACTGCCACGGAAAATGCTTATCCCTTATGATATTTTGAACCACATTATGTCAGAGCAGGAAAACCACAGTCAGAGCAATTCAAGTAATGCGGCTGCTGAGATAACCGACGCTATGATGTCATCCCTTGCAGACGTTGTAAAAAACGTCATAACGCCTCAAGATGGAACACAGACTGATGTGTCTATTGACGATTCTGTCCATGTTGAAAATAACGACGTACAAACCAAGAATTACGACGTTAACGAACTGATTTTAGAGGGTGAAGCCGCACATAGATCTGGAGATCACAAATCCGCTTTAGACTCATTCAACAAAGCTATCGCTATCGATCCTTCGAATTCAATGGCTTGGTTCAATCGGGGAGTATTACTTGAAGCTCAACAAGATATGAAAGGTGCAAAGCAATCATTCGTAATTTGTTTAGACCTCAACTCAGAACACGGACCTGCCTTAGCTAACCTAGCAGTATTGCTTGATAGGTTGGGAGATATTGATGGTGCAGTTGAAATCGCCATGCGTGCACTAGATTACTTCCCCGGACATCCGCATCTGATTAATATCGTAGAGAAAAATAAGGCTGCTGGTGCAAATGTAACATCGTCTCCCGTAGTAATGCCCCAAACAAAAGAAAAACTAGTCGATCAAAAATTGACCCATGCCGTGGAAATAAGTGATGACCATAATACCGTAGATACTGTTCAAGAACCTATGACATCAAAAGAAACTGTTGAGACCATTGATGTAAACGAACATAAAGAGGAGATACAAGATTTTTCACAGGAACTATCACAAGAAGTTGACGATTTGCCTATTGATTTAGAAAATTTAACCACGCAGGCGGGTGACAAGTTATCGCAAGGAGATGCCAAAGGAGCTCTCCAAATATTGAAAGAACATTTGCACTCAACTGCTGCTCAACATTTTGATTCCTGGAGAATTTCAGCAGGAGCAATGGCAGCAATGGGACTGGATGACCATGCAATCGGTGCATATAACCACGCAATATCTCTCAACCAAGATGATTCAAAATGTTATTTTAACTTGGGTGCACTACATGAGAGGAAAGGAAATACTGATGCTGCATCGAAGTGCTTCGTAAGTGCACTCAGAATTGACCCATCATACGTAAAAGCCGGGCACAGACTGCTAGATTTAGCAGAACAAACTGGTAATGTTGAAGGACTTCTTCTGGCTAGAAGATCGTTAGTAAGGGAAGAAAATGGTAGAGAACAACTAGCTACCTTACTTGTTGAGTTAGCAGAAGGTGAAGCCAAAATATTAGACAACATGCAAGGACTTCCGCCAACCATACCAGAGGGTCCTGAGTTAGCCAAAGAAGCAGTCGAATTATGTGGCGACAACATTACACTCAAAGGTCGAGCATTGTCTGCATCCGGACAGCACACAGAGGCGGTAAAGTGCTGGAAAAAAATCATCGAAACCGATAAAACCAATCCAGAAAGTTGGATTGGATTGGCTAGGGCCTTAGAGGCTGCAGGTGATCTTAATACAGCACAAAAATGCCATCAAAAAGCAAGCCTACTCAAAGAACAGAAAACCGCCACTAGACTTCCTGAACAACCTACTTCAGTAAATAGTGAGCTACTTGAAAAAACCGTTCCCGACGTTCAAAATTTTGAAAATCAGATTCCAGTAATTCAAGAATCAGCAGTAGGAAATAATGTCACACAGGTAGATTATATTGAAACACAACCACAAGACAGCCCAACCACAAATGAGGTAAACCTAGCTGCTGCTGCCTTGGAAGCAACAGCAAAAATGAGCAACGTATCTACTATGGAAACCAACTCTAGTTCTGTTGCAAATCAAGACATAGAGTGGTATAACAAAGGAGTGGGTCTAATTGAAGATAAGAAATATCGAGAAGCCCTGTCTTGTTTTGACAGAGCTTTGCCTTCCTTTGCAGGAAATGATGAGATGGTAATCAGGATTCTAAACGGTAGAGGAAATGCTCTCTATTATCTTGAAGATTATCCCAAATGTGTGGAATCATATCACAAAGCTATGGTAATTAATCCAAAGGAGGTTCAGGGTAAAACCCTCTACAACATGGGAACAGCATATGCAGAAATGCAGAGGTTTGGTGATGCCATCAAGTGTTTTGAACAAGCCATACCACGTGGATTGAGTAAGGAACACCAAAAACTTGCTAAAGAGCAAATTAGGCGATGTAACATACTACAAAAAGAACAACAGAGGAAACTCAGCTAATTTTGACGCACCTCTATGCGGGTCATAATATACACTAGGGCGCATCAATGAACACACAGATTCAAATGGGAACACTCCTAGGCATTAATCATGGACTGCAATACATGTGACACGGCTCCAACCATACTCATTAACGCACCAGAGGTTGTTGAGGTATCATTGACCATTACCGAAAAGGCAAAGGAAATGCTAGAAGGTGCTTTTGGGGACGACAGGTCTCACGGACTTCTAGTTGGAGTTCTTTCAGGTGGTTGCTCAGGATATATGTATGATCTGCAAATTGTTGAATCAACTGAGCAAGATTGTCAAGAATTAGATATAGACGGGTTTCGAGTTTTAGTCCCAAATGCTTCATCTCATCTCTTAGATGGTATAGAAATTGACTACGTAGACAGAATGATGGGTGGAGGATTCAAGATTAATAATCCAAATGCTTCCAGTTCATGTGGCTGTGGCGAATCTTTCTCATGAGTGATGCTAAATGGGTGTCGTTAAACTCGACGCTTACGTGTTAATTGTGAAGGGTAGTGACCGAGTCAAATTTGTGGATGGCTTATCTACGAACAAGATTGAAGGCTCATGCACGACCGTTTTTACTACAAAAAATGCGAAAATCATTGACATGGTTGATGTAATTGATATGGGTAACTTTTTGGCTTTGGTGGGATACAATCCTTACAAATCTAAATTGATTGAACACATTTCTTCAAGAGTATTAGGCCAAGACATTTCAATAACTGATGTAAGCACTAACAACAATGTTTACCTTTCTACTGATGAATGTAAGGTTGGTAGTGAAGTGACGGTGACCTCGACATTCCGTGGCTTATTGTTGATTGCACCGAAAAGTTATGAAATTGAAGTTAATATGACTAGAGATCAATTTAATGATTACAGAGTCCAAAACCTAATCCCTCATCAAGGACACGAAATAAGTGAAAAAGTGAACCCACTAATATGTGGTTTAGGCCATTTAGTCCATCAATCTAAGGGGTGTTACATCGGACAGGAAATACTTGTTCGCATGCGAAGTAGGGGTCGTATCAACAAAAAATTGGTACGAAAAGAAAACCCAGTAGATAGTGCGACAACTGTTGGATCAACCCATTCCTTGAAAATAGAACGAGTTTGATTTGTCTAGTTTGTGTGGCATAAAATAGCTCATGGTTCGTATCTCTGCCAATTCTGTTTTGTGTTCTCATCACGATACCAATGCTTCTTTGAGCCAGCAGGCCATTCTAGCCACTCATAACCACCGTCATTCTCTCCGGTCATAGAGATTGGTGGTTTTTCTCCCTCACCCCAGTTCAATGCTTGCGAAGGTTGATTAGAGACGTTCGAAAAGAGATTATCTGCATCCTCGGGGGACCACTTTCCTAATTTTTCAGGAGTCAATTTTCTGTAAATTAGCAATAGAGATAGCACACAGAAAATTATCGCAGAGATTGATATGTAAAATACCGTATCATCGAGAGCCTCTGTATTGTCAATCACAATTGATGAAGACTCCTTATCAACAAAGTCATCACAATTGTTACCTTTCAGAACTATGATTTCACCACCATCACAGATAGTGTAATTTTCGGAATTATCTGAATCGGGATCTACGATAATATTAGTGACATTGGAAGAATTTTCGGAAGAAGGAATCTGAATTGATTCAGGACATTGATTTATATTATCGACATACTCAAATGTATCAGGACATATGTATATGATTTTGTAATCCGATTGATTTAGTGTTTGATTGTTACTATCAGGTTCCAAGCAGTCAGCTAAGTTTGTAACAACCTCTGAATTGTAAGGACATATGTAGTAAACACCTGATTGACCAGATCCACCCCCACAGCAGTCCAAGTCTTCGGTTCCATCTTGACAACCATCCATATCCGCATCGGTGTTAGTGTTGGAAATCCAGTTTGCAATGCCCTTGGGACAACTGTCAAACTCATCTAAAACACCATCATTGTCATCATCCATATCCTCTTCTTCATCATGACAACCATCACTATCATGATCGGTTAAGGTTCCTGATAGCCAGTCTGTTTTTCCTGGGTTGCAAAAGTCTGAACCATCATCAACATTATCGTTGTCGTCATCATTATCTTCGTCATCTTTGCATCCATCACCGTCACTATCCTGTCCAATGCCAAGTATACCTTTCGGGCATGCATCCAAGTCGTCAAGAATATTATCGGAATCATCATCCAAATCCTCTCTATCCGCATCCATGCAGCCGTCACTATCGTGGTCAGTGAACTCAGATGTTATCCATCCCATTACACCCATCTTGCAGTAATCGTATATGTCTGGAACACCGTCACCATCATCATCTCGATCACAGGGATCTCCAACACCGTCATCGTCATAATCATACTGGGCTGGGTTGTAATCATCGGGACAATTGTCGCCACTACCTATATCGTCAGCGTCTAAATCAACGCCCCAAATTTGGAAATAGCGATACCAGGTTCCTTCGAATCGCAAATCATGATGAGTCATAAGATCTCCAGTTGGGCTTATTGCCATCGGATATATCCAGTTCCAATCCCATGTAGTAATTGGTTCATAATCTAGCAATTCACCAGTCTGATAACTAACAAAAGCCAGTCCGCCATAGTTTCGTGAACCATCTGGCAAAATTACATCATTGGCTCCTCCTCTACCATCCAACCAAATAGCGAGGAAACCACTCTGTCCAATTACAGGCTTAGCGAAATAATCTGAGTCCCAATAATCCACATCGTAAAAGGCAAATGTGGTATTAGATAGATAATTACCATCCTTGTCGATATTTACAAAGGTTTGGTAAGTTTCTATTGAAATCTGCCCAGCAATTTCAAATTTCTCATTCTGATAGTATCCACTATCATAAGACTGGAAACTGAATGAAACATCACCATCTGGCTGTATGAATATGTTGCCAAATCCTTCATCATCGCTATCAAAAAATTCCACTAAGTCGTTATTTGAATCATCAGCTATATCTACATTAAATGCCCATGAACCATCTCGCTGCAACATCGCAACATATGCAGTATACACGCCATAATCTGAAATAAAACCGCTAAAGTTACTCTGGCCGTTATTCTCCCTTACATGGTCTCTTGTAGTACCTAAGACATACGCTCCCTGCTCACCAACTGCGAGGTCAACGAATTCCATAGATGTGTACTTTACTTTGGTTTGTGATGATTTTAAACCCTCACTGTCGACACTAAACCATATGTGACATACGTTTTCTTGCGAATTAGGAGGACAGGATATGGTTTGTGAGTCATATTTTATGTTGGTTTTTGTTGTTATTAACAATTCAGTTTTATTATCATACGTATCAATTAGAACAGGATAGTTATTTCTAATTGGAGAACCATAGTGTGTTTCAAGTGATCGAGCCCATTTTGCTCCTGTTTCATTGTATGCTCTCAATGTATATTCCTGATATGCACCATTATTGTTACCCATCTCAAGAATAATCAAATTTCCCTCATCATCCAACATTTGTTTTTTGATGTAATCAATTGTCCAGCCCCTTGTAGTTGATGCTTCTGCATAATTCCAGCCGTCTGGACTGTAATAGGCTACTGCGATATTGTGTCCACTGGATGTGAACTCAACTTCATCGCCTACATACCATGTTTGTGTATGGTATGTTTGCCACACAAGATAAAATGTGTCGACGTCTACGATGTGCATACCCAACAATTTGCATTCATAGCGATTATAATGATCACAGTCGTTTCTGCTGTTGGAAATTTTTTCTGTCCAAATTAATTCGCCAGAGGGGCTCAATTTGTGAATATATATACCTCGAGAATTCGTATCGTAAACTTCTGATCCTGTTGACAAATCTACATCGTCATCAGTGTAGGCGAAATAGAAGTTACCAACATCGTCATATCCATAGCTCCCATCTATGTATCGTGTTTTATGATCAGAGTGTAGACGCAAGTCTTCTGTTACATAAATTCCCCAATCTTCAATCCATGCCGAATGTTGATAGGTGCTGGAATCAGAATTCTTGGAATTATCATCGTTTTCTGCAAGTTGAAAGTACTCTAATTGGTGATAATTAAAAATACTAGAAAATAACGATATTAGCATTATTCCACAAAGCGCAAGAGCTAATGATATTTTTCTCATCAGAAAAATGAAAGAGAACTTTGGTTTTAATATTATCTCAGACTCCTTGAACATAACAATTCTGCTAGATCATTTTTGTGTATGAAAGAACTAAATCTCATCAAACTTTCCCACCCCCCATGACACGATTGCAAGCTGGAGAACTTGTGGCTGACTTTAATTTACCATCAATATCTGGTTCGATGTTTAACATGTCTGAGACGCGTGGTAAAAAAGTGATTTTAACATATTTTAGATTCTCATCATGCCCTTTTTGTAACTTACGAATAAGTCAATTAATTAGTAGATGGGATGAATTTTCTAATGATATAATTATGGTAGGGATTTTTGATGCCAAGATTGATGACCTCAAAAAAAGAATGAAGCATCATAATGCTCCTTTCAGTATCCTAGCAGACGAAAATTATGAATTGTTCACTAAGCATTCTGTTCAAAAATCATTTGTGAGATTCATGATAGGTACACTTTCCGCACCGCTTACTTTGTTAAAAGCAACCATGAGGGGGTATTTTCCAATGACTTTGTCCATTTCAAAACTTTCAACGATACCTGTTGACATCCTTATTGATGAAAATGGGAAGGTTGTCAAAGCACACTACTGCAAAAATACGGCCGACCACTTATCAATTGATGAACTGGTTTCTTTTTCAAATAGCTAATGATATTATTATGGAACTAGTAACCCAATAATTCTTTCAATTGAGATTTGTAAAAATTAGCTGATCCTTGTAAAGACTCTAGTTCTGATTCCGTTAAATCAAGTTCGAATATTTTCTCAACTCCGTTTGCTCCGATTACACATGGAACTCCAATGTAGACATCATCTAATCCGTATTGGCCAGACAAGTAACATGAAGCAGGAATAACCCTGCGGCGGTCATTGATTACAGCCTCAGCCATTATTGCCGCAGCAGAACCAGGTGCATAAAATGCAGAACCTCTCTCTAGAAGTTTGACTATTTCACCTCCTCCTCCAGCAGTTCTTTCACTTATTGCTTCAATTCTATCCTGTGAGATCAATTGTGTGATTGGTATTCCACCAACTGTTGTATACCTTGGTAGTGGGACCATTGTATCACCATGACCGCCCAAAACCATTGGAGACACGTCTTCTTCTGCGCAATCTAATTCTAGGGCGATAAAGTGTGCCATTCGAGCACTGTCTAACACACCAGCTTGACCAATGATTCTTTGTTTTGGGAATCCAGTTACTTTTTGCATGTGGTAGGTCATCAAATCTAGTGGATTGGTGACCATTATGACTGTAGAATTTGGAGCATGTTCTCTAACTCCCTTCCCTACTTGTGATACAATCTCGGCATTCTTTCCAATTAGATCTTCTCTGGTCATGCCAGGTTTTCGGGGAAAACCTGATGTTACTACAACCACATCTGCGCCTGAAATATCCGCATAATTTGACGTCCCAGAAATTCGACCATCATAGTTCAGGACGTTACTGTTCTGACTCATGTCTAGTGCTTTGCCTTTTGCAAATCCCTCAAAAATATCAAGCATTACGACGTCCGCAATTTTCATTTGAGCTAATACGAAAGCACACGTAGCCCCTACATTTCCAGCTCCAATTACTGCAATTTTCCTACGTCCATTTGCCACATTAATCACTCCGATGTTATACCCGAAGTAGACCCCGTCCATAAGGTTAGAAGGTGTGACTTTGAACACTGTAATTTTCATTTTCAACCGAGTCGTTCAATAACCCTCTCAAACTGCGCCAAAATAGCGAGTGATGAATAATCACAGTCGGGGTGAATTCATGAAAATTGGTATACCATTAGAACCTGAGGATGAGACGCGAGTTGCCATCGTTCCAGGTAGTATGAAAAAGCTAAGCAAAGCAGGTTTTGAAGTGTATGTTGAAAAAGGCGCTGGGTTGAAAGCTAACTACTCAGACTCAGATTATTCTGAATCTGGGGCCAACGTAGTCAACAGAGATTCAGTATTAGATTGTGACATACTTATTTCCATTAGACTACCTGATGTGGATGCCCTTAGAAGTGGACAAATTATCGCATGTGTCGCAGATCCATTCAGACATCCTGAAAAAGTAAAATCATGCATCAAAAAAGGAATTACTCTCATGAGTATGGACATGATACCTAGAAGGCTATCACGTGCACAATCAATGGATGTAAACTCTAGTCAGGACAACCTGGCAGGATACAAGGCTGTATTGCTTGGTGCTGCACATGTTCCTCGAGGAATCCCTATGATGACGACTTCTGCGGGAACTGTTCGCCCCGCTAAAGTTGTAATTATGGGTTCAGGAGTTGCAGGTTTGCAAGCAATAGCAACAGCAAAGCGAATTGGAGCAATTGTTTATGCATCAGACGTGCGTAAATCCGCAGCTGAGCAAATAGAATCTGTTGGAGGCCGATTTATCGAGGTTGACGGAATGGATGATTTTGAGGACGAAGCCGGATATGCAAAACCATTGACGCCAGAATTCATTCAAAAAGTAAATGATACAGTTTGTGAGGTTGCTAGCGACGCAGACATCATAGTTACAACAGCTAGGATATTTGGTAGGCCCGCACCCATAACAGTTCCATCAAATGCAGTATCTAATTTCAAATCCGGAGCAGTCGTTGTTGATATGAATGCTGATGTTGGTGGAAACTGTGAGATGACAAAACAAGGTGAAGTCTACACCACTGACAATGGAGTGATTATTGTTGGAACATCAAATCTACCCGGAACCTTAGCTAACACAGCATCTATGCTTTATTCTAATAACTTAACCACATTTATTACCAGTTTGGTTGACAAGGAGAATGGTTTCACGATTTCAGAGGAAGATGATATACTGGTAGGAGCACCAGAAGGTAACGACTTCCACGTTCCTGGGATGGGTGGTGTCCTAATATGCAAAGACGGAGAATTACATCCTAAACAAACCCGTCTAGGGGGTGTTCTTTGATGCTTGAAGATTTGGGACCTACTGAACTAATTGGATCAGTTACATTATTTGTTTTAGCGATATTCTTAGGATTCGAACTAATCACAAAAGTTCCAGCAATGCTTCATACACCGCTTATGAGTGGTGCGAATGCAATATCAGGAATTAGTGTAGTAGGTGCTCTTTTGGGGGCAAATGTTGCTTATGATGGAGGAGAAACGGAAATATCCGGAATACTTGCATTTGTTGCGCTCGTTCTGGCGATGATCAACGTGGTGGGTGGATTTGCTGTCACGAATCGAATGCTCAATATGATTGCTGGAAAGAAGAGGAGGGACTAGTTTGGACTCAGAATGGATAAACATAGGATATCTAATATCAGCCTCTCTTTTCATATTTGGTCTAAAAAATCTCGGCCACCCTAGGACTGCTCCAAAAGGAAACCAATATGGTATGATGGGTATGGCTGTTGCCGTAATTACAACAATAGCTAAAATGCAATTAGGCGAAGGAATACAGTGGGTATTGATTGTCGCAGGGATTGTAATAGGTTCGCTTATCGGATATATTATGGCTGTGAAAGTTGAGATGACAGGTATGCCAGAAATGGTGGCTATCTTTAACGGATTTGGTGGTGCTGCTTCTGCTCTAGTTGCTCTATCGGAAACCTGGAAATGGATCGACTATGGGGCGCCCGACGAAGGCCTTGGTAGAACCGTTGCTGTCGTAGCTGCTGGATTGTCTGCTTTGGTTGGATGGATGACTCTCACGGGATCATTGCTTGCGATGTACAAATTAAAGGGTGGAATAGAAATTTTTGGCAAGTGGATAAGGACTCCAACATGGGGACCGGGCTGGCTAAATCCAGTCAAAGCACTTCTGATGATTTCCGTTTTTGCTCTCATATTCCTGAGTGTAGAAAGCCCAACCGACAAAAATTACATCGCTGCAATTATAGGAATATCATGCCTTCTTGGGGTAATTTTAGTTCTCCCAATCGGAGGGGCAGACATGCCTGTTGTGGTAAGTTTGCTTAACTCATTATCTGGAATAGCAGCTGCATTTACTGGTTTCATTATCGGTAACAGCGTCCTAATCGTTGCTGGCAGTTTAGTTGGTGCATCAGGTTTAATCCTCACAATGATTATGTGCAAAGCAATGAATAGACAGTTATTCGATGTTTTATTCAAATCGTTTGGAGGTAGTGATAAACAAGAACTAACACGCACAAAGGTCGGTAGTGATGCAGATGAAGTTGCGATGATGGCTGACAGTGCGCAGAAGATAATCATCGTTCCAGGCTATGGTATGGCGGTAAGTCAATGTCAACATCAAGTCAAAGAGTTTGCTGACTTGATGACAGAAAAGTTCGACACAGAGGTGAAGTATGCTATTCACCCTGTTGCAGGAAGAATGCCGGGGCACATGAACGTTTTACTTGCAGAAGCTAATGTTCCATACGAACAATTAATCGAAATGGATGAGATCAATCCAGAGTTCCCTGAGTGTGACATGGCAATTGTCATCGGAGCAAATGATACCTGTAATCCAGCTGCCAGAACGGGAGAAGGACCTCTGGCTGGTATGCCAATCATTGATGCGGACCAAGCGCGCACTGTTGTAATCATCAAGCGAAGTTTGTCCGTTGGATATGCAGGTGTTGACAATGATTTGTTCTATGAAGACAAGACCATGATGCTGTTCGGTGATGGTAAGGCAATGATGACTGAACTTAACAACGCAATCAAGGATTTGTAATCTAATAACAGTTAATCGCCCCTATAGGGGCGACAGAAAGTGACAACGTTCAATAGGGAATCCCTCATAGGGTAAATTGATGTCACGACGACTGACTCTGTTGTTAGTCGGCACACTTGCCTTGCTCTTGGCTGCTCCTGCTTTTGGAAACTCACAAGGGCCACCATGGTTGCACAACGACAGAATCCTAGTAGAGGAAGGATGTAGTTGTCACGGAGCTGGTGGATCACCCTCCTCAGAAATTATCCTATCTGTAACAGGAGTCCCTAGATTCTACAATATTAGCGAAACTTACTCGATGACAATATCTCTTGCACACCAGTCATACATTGCAGGAGGATACATGATTTGGGATTATGGAGCTGGAGTCTTCACCCCAGGAGATGGATCTAAGATTGTTCCTGACTCCGGAGGCGCCCTCTCCCATGATAATGTCGGTAATGATTGGATTATTGAATGGACTGCACCTGATTCTGACACTGGAGATGTGCACTTTTCATTGGCAGGCAACATAGTCGATGGTAGCGGAGCACCGGATGCTGGCGACCATTGGAATATACTGACGTTCACCATAAACTCTCCTGAAACCGCAACATCTGACGCTGATGTAAGCACACGAACAATAAGTATAGGTAACTACGATTCCTTGTTTGGACAGAAGTCTGATGAAGAAATTGAAGCTGAGAAGCAAGCTGAAATTGCTAACAACTATTTCACACAAGGAAACCTGTATTTCTGGACCACTTTATCGATCATCATTGTAGCTGCAGTGATTCAAGGAGAATTCTACGAAAGAAGGTTCGGTGGAGGACCCCCTCACCTAGACATGCGACTTGCTGTTCCTCAAGGAATTCGCAGAGGTGTCATGAGTCTTGGTTTAGCCATAGGATTTGGTTGGGCTATCGATACTGCACTGCCGTGGGGATACACTCTAGTTATAGGAATGTGTATGCTATGGGCTATTTTTGGTGTTTACAGAACTGTTGTTCAAGCGAGGGCAGAAAAAGATTCACCGGATATGGTTTGATAGAATGAATGACTTACGTTTACCAAGTGATCAACACGTAAGCGTTCAATCTCATTTAGATGAATTAACAAGAAGATTAACCGCCATAATTATTCTAGTATCTATTCTCACAGTAATATGGTCTTTCTCTGTTGGAGACCTTCTAAAGTATTCATTGAACCAAATGGATCCATGTTTGAGTTCCTCCCCATGTCTTACGGTTTTTTCACCTCAAGAATGGGCGGGTATGAAATGGCTTACGGCGGCCTTAATAGGGATCCTGACTGCTGGTCCGTATGCAATAATGCAAATGTATTCATTTGCCAAGCCAGGTCTCCTTCCCAGTGAACGCAAGACGTTTGTAAGCTGGATGATTGTAATTTGGTCAAGTGCATCTCTTTCCCTTTATTTGATAACGACAAAATTTCTGCCATGGCTATATCAAAAAGGCCATGAAATGAATGGTGAATTGGCGCTAAAGCCTGTGTATGATGCCACAGAAATGCTCAAAATTTCAGTGAGTATATCTTGGACGCTCGTCTTAATTTTGTCAGCTATTTCTATAATTATACTTGCAAATTTTACAAATTTAATATGGAAGGGTAACGCAGATTGGTGGAGAATCCGTGTTTATGCTATTATGCTAATGATGCTATGGATAGCAACACCCACAGAAGTCCCAGGGTTATTCCTAATAATGGCCTTACTAGCCATAGGAAGTGTTGAACTATTTGGTTGGAAAGCATTCAGTGGACCAATACCTGTTGCACATGGCTTGAGAGAAATTTATGACGTTGATGGTGGAATACATAGGATACTATATGCAGATTGTACTTGTTGCGGAACTTCACCACAAATCGATCCACTTCAAGGTATGGGTATAGTGCAGTATGATTCTGTTTGCAGGGATATTCAACAACAAAACCATCTATTAGATCAGGTTAAAAAATATCGTATATCCAAAGTGGTATTTTCAGGATGTGTAGTCGATTCATTCTCTAAAGATTACCTTAAGTCATATGAAATACTAAAATGTGAGGTTGTTAGTTTGAATTTGTGCTACTTGAGTTCTTTGCGAACTATTTCAGACAATGTAGAATGCCGTTTAGCTATGGCAAATCTGACTGCCCCATGGAGTGAAATTTCGTCGGCGGAAAGGTCTTTGGAAATAATAAATGAGAACAATTTCACAACGATATATTATGGCAATTCTATACCATTTGGATTGCACTTACAGAAAGATGAAACTTGGATTACCAATCCAACTAATGCTTTAATGAAAGAGTTAAGAAAATCGGGTTTCTCGTTGATACAATATAGCAATTGATTGATACCGAATAACATCATCATTCAATCAATGCGACCAGTGATAGGGTGGCCAGTAGCAATAATTCTGGCAACTCTTTGTGTATTTTCGATAGTAAATGGTGAGGCTGTTAACAACTGGGTTGAAAACCACTCGGTTGATATTTCTCCCCAAGAAAACTATAATTTTGTAGGAATTACTGAAAACGAAGTCTGGTTAGTAGTATTGATTGATTTCCCAGATCAAAATGAACCCAATGGTTGTGACCAGAATAGGGCATCTGACCTTATTGATGATTCTGCTTTACAGCATATTCAACAAGGTATAGGACCGAATTCCACTCTTATGATTGATTATCATAGTAAAATAGTGTCAACTCGAAGTAATATGGTAGATTACGGACATGACGAGAATGGAAAGAACGACGTGGGTAAAAACGGTGTGAGTCCTAATTCTCTAGCAAGAGAGGTTGTTGAATCAATAAAGAACGAAGTTTCATGGGAAAAATATGATCTTAACTCAGATGGGATTGTTGACCGGTTTCTGATACTTCACTGCACTAAGCCACAAGACAACGGTGGATCAGCATCAAGCATCTGGTCACACTTTTCGTGGATTGAAGAATCTGTTAAATTACCTGATGGAATGTCAATACACCACTATTCAATTGCTAGCCAACACTCATCCAGTGACTTAGGGACAATAATTCATGAAATGTATCACCAATTGGGTGCCGCAGATTTGTATGCAGTGGATGATGCCACAGTAACCCAAGTATGGAAGGGAATTGGAAAATGGGACATCATGGCAAGTGGAAATCAAAATGGAAATGGTCTATATCCCGCTATCCCAACCAGTCCGAGTATTGAACTGATGGGGATTAACCGGCACTTGGATTTAGAATTAAGTTGGCCTACAAATGAAAACTGCGTTGGGCCGCAAATTGAAATGCAAGGAATATCAGAGGGAGGAACTGCATTGAAAATTCCCCTTGGTGACCAAGAGTATATCTGGATAGAATATCGTAGCGACTCAGGATTTGATTCCCACCTACCAGGTAACGGAATCCTTGTTCTACAACAAGACTTACTTGCAGGGAACCTTGACGATAATAACATAAATTCCCACCCTGAAAGAGCTTGGTTAAGAGTTATTGAGGCAGATGGAGAACAAAATATGGTTGCAGGGAACAATGAAGGAGAAGAAACTGATGTTTTCTGGGATAGTCAGGAATTTGGATATGCAGGTATAGAAATAAGAAATCGTGATGGTGTTCTTGTTGACTGGAAAGCAAAAGTAATTGTTAGCAATAACACTCCAACCATTGAATTTGAATCTGAATCATGTGGACATTCAACCGATGTAGACTTGCCAAATTATGGATCTGTGCTAACACCCGAAATGAGTATTCCAATCTATGCCTCGTGTGAAGGGATAAGATTTGATTTGTCTAGCTCTGATAACAGGGAAATCTCAGTAATTGATGAAGAAATTATTTTCGCTACAAGAGGGACTGTTGGAGTTGTTGGTCTAATAACTGGCTATGTGTATTGTAATGAGGGGACACCTGTTGATGTCAGACATGAGTTTGAAATTCTTGGTAACATACCACTCGAAACAAAATTTGAAGCAACTATCCACGTTACTGAGGAAACCGAATTAGAAATACCGATAGATTTCATAGGTGAAGATAAGCAAACATGGCTTTTAGGGGTTGATGGAGCCCTATCTAGAATCGCTGTGGCAGATGATAATCAAGTCCTCAAGCCTGGAGACAGCATAACACTAGACATAAATCCAAATGGACTTTTGGAGGATCGAATGTTTGTGCGAGGAAATCTCATATTAGCATCAGATTCGGGACACAGATACGAGATAGAAGTCGTGCTGCAAGCTAGTGACGGAGAAATCTCCACGATTGAAGAATGGACCCAGCCGTCTAGATTAGTCCCGATTGCATTAGCGCTTGCAACGCTATGGGTTATACTTGGAATAAATTCACCTTCCAGGAAGGTGGCGGCTAAAGAGGAGGAAATTCCAACCTCCTTTGAAGATAGCAACCACCCATCCTTTATTGACGCCTTCAGCGAGTCTGACAGATAGACAAACCCCTTCCCAATTTTTGGGCGCATCTTCTTCCATTTGCATCAACCAAGGTGCGTGGTCGACATCTACCGGTGTAGAATACACTCTCCATCTGCATCCATACTTGAAACCGGGTCTCAATAGAAGTCCTCGGGAATTTAGTTCATCAAATAAGTCTGTGACTGAAGTTTGTACTCCATTTATCCAATCATTCTCTTCTTTACGAAGAAACTTTCTTGAAAGGTGTTCAATACCTAACAAAGGATAATTATCTCTAGTTGCGGGTTTAAGGTTACCTCTTGGATCTATGATTGATAAGCGATACATAGTTACATCCATTTCATCATCCACGATTGCAATTTCTCCTAACAATCCCCTTTCATACAGATTTTTACTCCATTCAAGTAAACTCTCGAGATCTAGCTCATCTTGTGTTCTCGCCCAGTGTATTGCAGCTAGGGGCTGTCCACGAGAGGGATGGGACTCTCTTGCCCATCGGAGCCATTCCTCACCTACAGGAACGACTTTGTCACCTGCATTTCTAACAACGTCGAATGCCACTGATTTATGGGCGAAATTAGGGTTTTCTTCTAAGCGTTCATCAACCCAACCATCTGGTAAAGGAACATGACGATGCCAATGGCAGAACATAGCCTCTTCTTCTGTTAGGACTATTCCACCATCAACCGGCTTGCCAATGGCTGATTTTTGATACAAGCGATTTGAGAGAGGTGTAGCGATAAACCAACCATCATTATGAGGTTCAATCGGAGGGTTTTCTCTGACTGGCCCTCCTGCGTTGGAAACACCAATTGGCCGGGTAGGACGAACCCGAGGTTTTGACTTTCGCCCATCTGCCATATTCAAACCGAGTATAATCAGTCTTATTTGCCTCCCCCTCTTTCGCCTGACTAGGGACTATTATGGTCGACGGTTATCTCGGGACAATGACAACCGAGGAAAGGACGTTGTTACACCTCTTTGATAACCCATTACCAGAGGGACATTGGGAAGCACCAATTGCTATAACCCAAGCAGGGATTTCTGCGGCAGTTCATGTGCAAAGAAAACACGTACCGAGAACCCTCAAAAGATTAGAAAATAGAGAGGAATTGATTACAGCCCAAAGGCACATACCAGGTGCTAGGCAAAGAAGACGAGTGTATGGTTTGACTCCTTCGGGAAGACAGCGAGCAGGGGAATTACGTGAAAGAATTTTATCGATTGAGGTATTCAATGGCAAGGATAAAATCAGATTAGGGACGTTACGTTCGGGAGGTCAAATGACTCTTGATTTACTATCCCATGTTGATGAAGGACTTGTTTACTATGAAGAACCCGTTATCTCGCCAATTTCTAATCCAGAAGGCGTGGCCTCATTAGACGCCCAAGCGGGCGAAAATCTCGTACGCAGGATGTTAGCTCGAGCATGGGAAGATGGTAAAATTACAAAAGATGAACAACAGCTAATTACAGAAGTTGTTGATTTCCTTGGAATGCATCCAGAAAGAGTTCGCAGAATTTCAGATGAAGCACGACGACAACAAAACGCGCCCCCGCCAGAGGATGTTTATCGCGATATGCTACGCCAAGCTCTTATTGATGGAGAAATTATTGAAGATGAGATTGCCCTATTAACAACAATGCGAGAGGCATTTGGCATAGATAAGTCAACGCATGAAAAACTACTTTCTGAAGCGAAGAAAGACCCAATTCTGGACGAAATTACTTCTACTTACAAGGCAACGTTAGTTACAGCACTGGCTGATGGAATGATCACCGCAGACGAAGATGCAATGTTGAAGACTTTAAGGGATAAATTGGGAATACATGATAGTAAACATGCCACTTTACTCGCAGAGCTCCTTGATAGAGATGATTAAAAAGTTACAAAATTAGGTGAACAAAATGGGAATGAGTGATATCCAACATGAAACACACGACAGGCTTGTAAATCTTCAAACTCAAATTAAGAATTTATCTGGTGATGTTGTATTGGTAGGGGATATTATGCTAGATCGGTACATACATGGGTATGCTAATAATCTAAATTCGAGGGCTCCGGTTCCTGTCCTAAAAGAAACACACAGACACAGTGATGTTGGAGCTGCTGCACACGTTGCTCGAGGATTAGAAAACATTGGATTGGACGCTATACTGTTTGGAGTTGTTGGAGATGATATGGCAGGAGCTGATATCATCGACGCTCTTGAGGAAGAAGAAGTTGAGTGCGATGGCATAGCGATAATTGAAAATCGAATTACAACAGTAAAAACCCGTTTGATTGCGGGAAGAGAGTATCTAATATCAAACCAACAATTGGTTCTCAGGTGGGATATTGAAGACGATGCAGCGATTAGTAGTGAAGCTCATACAGCAATAATTGATCAAGCAGTAAATAGAATCGCTAAGTCAGACGTTGTAGTGATTTCCGACTATGGGCAGGGAGTTGTGACCGATGAAGGTGCAGCGAGACTAATTCGTGCTGCTAAATTAGCTAACGTCCCGGTGATATGTGATCCAAAACTCACAGGATTACACAGAACAAAAGGAGCAGACTGGGTAATTTTCCAAACAAGAGGTTTAGACCTAATGGCTAAAAGAATGGCTACCAATGATTCATCTCAAGCAGCAAAGATGCTTCTTAAGGAAAACGATTGGAAAAACCTGATGGTATTACAAGGAGAAAACGGGGTAACTGTATACACTGAAGAAGAGATTATCTCAGTACCGTGCACACTATCGGAACCAAGAGGTGTTATCGGCATTATTGATGCAGCAGCCGTTGCTGTTGCAGCAGGTGTTAGGTTGAAACTTGAAGAAACAGACATTGCACACTTAGCAAATGCCGCTTGTGAGTGCATTATGAGTGGCACCCAGAAATTCACACTTACGAGCGATGATCTAGCAAACAGACTTGGAGAAGTTGCTTGGAGCTTACAAATTTCACAGAGGTGATTTGTTGAGTTATTGGGTTCGCCCGACTACAGCTGACATTGGAATTCGAGCATTCGGTAAAGATTCAAATGATCTACTAAGGGAAATTACCCTAGGCATGCAGTCTATTCTAATCGAGGCTGGACAGGATACAAATTCCCTAATCAGGAAAACAGCTACGTGGAGAGTTAGCCATGATGGAGATCCACATATACTCATAATAAAATGGCTTGATGAGGTATTGTATAGGAATGAAGTCAATGATGAATTCCTTATTGATTGCCTTCCAATAATTCGAGATGGTACGATTGAAAGCCATGTATCCTATGTTGATAAAAATCAACTAAAGATCGAATTAGAGATAAAAGCGGTAACAACACACGATTTCGATTTTAAAAAAGTGTCAACAGGTGAAATAATCAATTCGGATTATGTCGATATCCCGTCATTCGAGGGCCCCGGTTGGTTTGGAGATGTCGTCTTCGACATCTAGAGTTGTTATTATTCCAAGGATTAGNCCAATTGGACCAAGCATCATACACGTAATTAGAACAGGAGCTGAAATCTGTATAGGCTTNTCACCTTGCAACATCCTCATCCAGATNTATCTTCCCGCAAAGGTGTCCATTACTAAGAAATGTAACCATGCCAGTATAATCATATCGTCGGTTGAAAATAGATCGATTACAATTTTAGGAGTAGGGGTTTCTACTCCTAAAGTTAACAGAACATTGCCTACATTTGGTATTAGTAAAGTCGCATATGATATCACTAACGGGAACAGGCAGATACGCAAATTACCCACAATTTTCTTAGTCAATTCATGTGTTGGCATAAACCACATCAGAAACCAAAGAGGAAATATGTAAATCGTTGAAAACCAAAATGTAAATGTTAACAGGTCCATGCTAATACCGCATAAACCATAGTTGGTAACTTTTACTAAAGAATTAATAACTGTCTTCGAGAAAACAAAAACATGTCATCAAATCCATGGATATTAAAGACGTTCCAGATAGACCATACAGGTGCCACTGGAGCTCATCTGTTTATTGAAGCCCGACAGCCAGGTCTATTTGCATTCATTTTGAATATAATTGGATTAGACCCCACCGCAGAATTAAAGGTCACAAGAGGTTCTGTTAGTTTTCGTTCTACTAGCCTTTCGGGGATGACTGAAACCTCAACCTCATTGACTCAAATAGGATCATTCCAAGGAGGTTATTCCAAACCAATTGGATTTCTGATACTCGCCCCTTTCTTTCTAATACTCGGAATCAGCTTGGATATCTCGCTAGAGATGTCAACATTTACTTGGGTTGGTTTGATTTTGTCACTAGGTTGTTTAATCGCCTATGCGTTACAGAAGAATTTAGCATTTGGTTTTGAAACTTCAGGAGGAACATATTACGGTATGAGTTTCAAGCGAGGAGTACTCAACAATGTTAGTGTCGATATTAAACAGGTAGAATCTGCACTTCTGCTAGTTAATGCGCTAATAGGATCTGCATCACTTGGAACAAGTTACAGCTTGAGTAGTGATGTTACAAAAGTAGCGTCACAAGCAACAATAATGGCGCCTACTTCGCCTAAACCAGCACCACTCATTACCCCAGCAGAACCTAAAGCACAAGATTTAGTAAAATCAGAAGAAAACCCTGGATGGCTTTGGGACGCCAATAAAGAGGAATGGGTCCAAGACCCCAACCATACTCAAATTGAGGACACACAGAAAGTGGAATAAGAATTAAAGAGAAATAAGAAATATAGATTTTGACTTCGGAAATCAATCAAAGGAAACATACAATGGTGGGAGTTCCAAGGGTGGACTCTCGTATTCATGAGCCAAATCCACTGACTTCCTCCGTCCCGTTTCCCCACGGCACCCATGGCCCCAGGTAGGGCTGCTCCGTTCCCGGCCTGACCTGTTCCCCCGGTTATCCATTTCCCGACTCCTTCCGGCTTCGGTTCGTGACACCCGGGTCACGTGGGGGCGAGACATCGACGTCCGCCAATGGGAACCCATGAACCGGCTGAGCCGCTCCTTGGCTTTCGGACCGCCATTTGCGATTTGCGGAAGAGGGCACGCAAACTCCCCTCCTATCCCAACAGTCCGTCACAGAAGGCTTTTTTGAAACCACCGACTATCAGTCGTCCGTAGCTTCTTCATACTTTGAAGGGCAGCTAGTCTTTATTACTTCAGCCTCAAATACCCACTCTTGATTTATCTTTACTAGCGTTCCTTCGGCATAAACGGTGCGATTGTCATCCAAACCATTTGACACGGACGCATCTTTGAAACTAACAATAATTTGCTCTGATTCACCGTGTAGTATGAATGTGTAAGTTGCATTGTTAATGGACCCATCTAAGACTTCGCCTCTAATTGCGATATCTCTTCCTTGTAAATCATCAGGATCTTCCATCACCTCGTCAACACTTCTAGTTGCTTCTGGTGCTTCAATCAATACCGTAGCCATCAAAGCAATGGTTAGAACAGCACCTACAATTAGCAGCTTTGCTCGATGCGTTAGCATAATCTCACCTTCTAGCCAAACCAACGGCTTCTTCAATTCCGGATAAACCTGCGTCTCTCACTCGCTTTTCAAGACCATGTATGATTTGTTTTATGACTCCAGCACCATTGAATACTAAAGTTGAATATATCTGTAATAGGGATGCTCCATTGATTATCTTCTGCCATGCATCATCAGCGGAGGATATACCACCAACACCAACGATTGGCCAATTGCCATCTGTATGATCTGCAATTAAGCGAATCACTTCTGTTGAGCGTGTGTTAAGGGGTGAACCAGATAGCCCTCCCGCTTCCTGCATTGGCGCATCTGAGTCTGGTCGAGTAGTTGTCGTATTGGTGGCGACAATCCCTTCGCATTCCAGTTTTAGACCTACATCGACGATTCCCAAAATTTGTTGGTTGGACAAATCTGGAGAAATTTTCACAAGAACGGGCTTGGAGCCGCTAAACTTTTTCACTTCTAAGATGATTCTTTCAAGATCTTGCTCGTTTTGTAAGTCTCGTAAATTAGGTGTGTTTGGAGATGAAACGTTCACGACAAATCCATCTACAAATGGCTCACACCGTCTCACTGTTGTTGCGTAATCAGTATGAGCGTCTTCCATTTTAGTTTTCTTTGATTTACCTACGTTTAGAAATACTGGTATGCCTAATTTAGGACCTCTATCTAACGCTATCGCCATTTTTTCGCTACCAAGATTATTGAACCCCATTCGGTTAATCAACGCCTTGCTCCTATCAGCACGAAACATTCTTGGTTTTGGATTACCAGATTGTTCGTGTTCTGTCACCCCACCAACTTCTATGAAACCAAATCCTAGAGTCTCCCAGCCAGTCATTGCTTCAGCATTTTTGTCCATTCCTGCGGCTAAACCAAGAGGGTTAGGGAATTTAAATCCAAATAATTCACTGGTTAAGTTTCTAGGTTTGTAGAGAATTTTTAGCAGAAAACGACCAAGGAAAAATCCAGAGGTAACTTTCAACAAGAATATTGCCCGCCTATGTGCTTTTTCGCTGTCCATAAGCGATAGGATAGGGCGTCCGAATAGTTTGAAACCTAATCCCATGAATTCCGCTCATGCAGCGTATGCTTCAAATCTTACCCCAACTTGGGAAGGAGCGTGGAGATTACAGACCCCAGATGGCCATCTCTACGCGAGGCTGGTCGGAGATTTCTCAAACATCCTAACGTGATTTTGTCAATTCCAACTAACAAGAGAACAGACGCTCACAAATTAATTCAAGAAATATCTGATAATATTCCATCCAAATTAGACTTACCGAAAATAATAGATGGAGATTTCTCAATAATTGGCTTGGCTGAATTTGGAAAAGAGCAACCAAGCATGGATGTTTGCTGGGTGCCAGATTGTAAATGGGATGATTTCATTACAACTGTCACACAACTACTTGAGGCTGGTTATCCGGGTTGTGTTGGCTGTGGTGGTGCTGATGCAGAAGATGCTTGGGATGAGGCTGCTCGAAGAAGTCAATTTTTGAAGTAAAAAAATGACAAGAAATTTCTCAGGTACTAAAGTACCTGTTGAAAAACCACTCAAACCGAGGCTTCAAGTAATGCCGTTTTTCCGGTTAGAAGTCATGCCCGTCGTCATCATTGCCGAGAAACCAAGCGTTGCGGCGGATATAGCCAAAGTATTGGGTGTGGATTCTAAGAAGGATACTCACTACCATTCAGAAGAGATTCTAGTTACTTGGGCAGTAGGGCATTTACTCGAACTCAAAACGCCGGAAGAATATGATGAATCGTTTAAAAATTGGATAAAATCTATTGACAAATTGCCGTTTATACCTGACAATTTCCAACTAAAACCAATTAGTGGAAGTAAAAACGGAAAAAAACAGTTAACCGCTATCAAAAAAATGATTACATCCAAAGACTGCTCTGAGGTTGTCAATGCATGCGATGCTGCTAGAGAGGGCGAACTAATATTCAGACGAATTGTTGAATTTGCAAAAGTAAAAGTTCCTATGTCAAGAATGTGGCTCCAATCTATGACCAAGGATGCAATAATTTCTTCATATGAAAATCGTGCATCATCATCGGATTTTTCAGATTTAAGAGATGCAGCTGTATCAAGGTCGGAAGCAGACTGGATAATCGGAATGAATGGATCGAGAGTTGCTGCAACGTTTCTTAGAACTAACAGGAATGACAAACGATCTCTGTCTCTTGGCCGAGTTCAAACTGCCACATTAGCTATGATTGTAGACCATGAAATTCGTATATTATCACACAGACCTGAACCTTTCTGGGAACTTGAGGGGACCTTCGAATCTGGGGATGCAAAGTGGACTGCTAAGTGGGAACGGATAGGGCATAAGGATGATCCTGAGAGGCCAGAATACAAAGCTAATCGAATTTTAGATGCAGATGAGAAGGATTTAATTCAGTCGGTAATTGACAAAGATGGGGATTTCACAGTCGAGCAAAAGGAAAGGGAGGCTGTTGAAAAGCCGCCACTTAACTTTGACCTTACAACCCTTCAAAGGGAAGCAAACAACATGTGGTCCTGGTCTGCCAAGAGAACCCTTTCAGTTGCACAGCAACTTTACGATACACACAAACTTACTACATACCCTAGAACTGATTCTAGGCACTTACCAGAAGATATGATTGAAGAAACCTCAAAGACAATCAGACAACTGGGTGCTCAACCAAACCTCAACCCACACACAACATTCCTTATCGATAACGGACTTTCTAACGTTACTAGGAATTTTAATGACAAGAAAGTGTCTGACCATTACGCCATTATACCTACCGGGAAATTACCGGATACCGATTTAAACCCTGATGCTACAAAACTCTATGACCTCATTTCAAGGCAATTTCTAGCATCGTTCCATCCAGATGCTGTATGGAAAGTCGAAAAGCGAATAGCAACAAAAGAAAATCAACAATTTACAAAGGAAGTTAGAAGTCTATCAATCCCCGGGTGGAGGGCTGTCAAACCAAAGAAGCAGAAATTGCCAGAGGGTTGGGGTAAATTACCGCAAAACCCATGCCAAACAAAAATGATACAACATGAATTTAAAGAAGAAAAAACGAAGCCACCTGGTAGATTAAAAGAGGCGGGGCTTCTTAGACTTATGGAGCATGCTGGAAAAAAAATTGATGATGAAGATTTAGCAGCTGCAATGAAAGGAAAGGGGCTAGGGACACCGGCTACTCGTGCTGACACAATTGAAAAACTAATTTCTAGGGAATTCATCAATAGAGGGAAAGGTGGATCGATTCAAGCAACAGCTCACGGTATAAAAATGATTGATATTTTACGAAGAATTCCTGTAAATTGGATAACATCTCCTGAATTAACAGGTGAGATGGAATCAAAACTAGGTTTAGTCCAGAAAGGAATTGAGACAAGAGAATCATACATGACTGACATTAAAGAGCAAGTGCAAGAACTTGTTGACAAGATAAAAAATCATGATAGGTCAACCTTCTATCAAGAAGAGGGGCCAATAGGAAAATGTCCTATCTGTTCATCCAACGTTGTTGAAACCGTAATGTCATATATTTGTGAGAAAAATGAAGGTCGAAATAAGGGTTGTAGCTTTGTTATGTGGAAAGATTCCAGTGGCAGATGGTTTGACAGAAACACAACTTCCAGAATACTAACAGACAAGTCGATTGAAAATTTACATGGATTCTTCTCTCGTAGTGGTGAATCATATGAAACCGATGTAAGAATAGATGAAACTGGAAAATTTATTGTTGCAGGTGCAACGCAAGAATCCGTTAAATCAGATGATGAAGAATTATGCACATGCCCCAAATGTGATTCAGGAACCATTCGAATTGGGACTACAACATATGCTTGTGACAATGCAGAATGTACATTTAGGGGATTGAGCAAGATTGTCTGTAAAAGAGATATTTCGAGCTCTGAAGCAAAAAAGATTTTGACAACAGGCAAATCAGATTTAATTGATAACTTCATATCTAAGAGGGGTAAGAATTTCCCAGCATTTTTGATTCTAGAAAAGGACCGTGTGGGATTTGAATTCCCGCCAAGAGAGCCCCCAGCTGACGCTAGAAGGTTCCCTATTGTTGAGGGAGTCGTAGGGATATGTCCTAAGACTAATGTGGGAGTTGTTGAAACAGAAACACATTATGTTGCAGAAAGAAATACCGAGGGGTGTAAGATCTCAATTCCTCGTGAAGTGAGCAAACGTGAAATAACTCGTGATGAAGCCAAAATACTTGTTGAAAAGAAGAAATTAGGCCCGTTTGATGATTTTACATCAAAAGCAGGTAAACCCTTTACTGCATCACTATATCTCAAAGCAAACGGATCTGTTGGATATCGCTTCCAGAAGTGATTATCTTGCACAAGATTGACAATGGTGACAGTGTCCGGTAAAAATGTGTACCAAGTCGTAATCATTGGCGCCGGACCCGTCGGTGGTAGACTTGCGACAGAACTCAGTTCACGGGGGATTTCAACCTTGATGATTGAGGAGCATGCTGAAATTGGAAGACCATTTCAATGCGCAGGCCTAGTAAATCCACCCGCTATGAAGATGGTTGGTTTAGAAGATACCATTCTTCAGAACGTAGATGGAGCTTTGATTCACTCACCATCAGGAATAATGGTTCCCGTTGGCAAAGACGGGAGAACTAGAACCCACGTTGTTTGCAGGAAACGATTCGATCAGGGTGTTGTTGCTCAAGCGATGGAATCTGGTGCACATCTTTGGCTTCTATCTAAACCAATTGAAGCCGAGGTAACTGATGAATGCGTTAACCTAAAAGTTGACAGAGAAGGAGAAATTGTAGATTTGAAATGCGCTTTATTAGTAGGTGCTGATGGTGCACATTCTTGGACTAGAAGATACTTTAAGATGGGCAGACCAAAAGAAATGATGGTTGGTTTTCAAACAGATGTCAGTGGTTTGACTGGCAAAGACAATTGGCTAGAGATGTATACTGGTAGAGATTTTGCGCCCGGGCTCTTTGCTTGGGTAATTCCAACCGGTAATAATACGCATCGAATTGGTATTTGGTCAAGACCACAAGATCTTGATGGCAAAAGTGTTGAACAATGCTATAATGACTTGATTTCCCACCCACTATGGTCAAAGCGTTTTGAAAATGTCAAAGAAATTGCAAGATACTGCGGCCCAGTTCCATGCGGTGTTATTCGCAGACCTTACAAGGATAGAGTTATGGTTATTGGAGACGCTGCCGGGATGGCTAAACCAACAACAGGAGGAGGTATTGGCCCTGGGTTTAGACAAATTGAAGCAATAATTGAAAAACTGGCTTATTGCATTGGTCGAGATAAACTAAAATCCAGCAATCTATCATCGGTTTGCAAACCATTTAAGTCATTCAAAAAAGAGCAAGATAGGGCTAGAGCACTTCGCGATTTATTGGTAACAATACCAGACGACGATGAACTTGATTCTCACTTTAGAATGTTCAATCGCCCAGAAGTTCTTGATTTAATCAACAAGGTTGGTGACATTGAACATCCAGTCCCACTGGGTATGACTCTATTACGAAAGGTTCCCGAATTTAGAAAACTTGCATTAAAGGCTGGTTTCAAATTACTATTTGCCTAAGGTGTTTTCATGGTAAAAATTCTACACAGAATTCGATATCCACCTTTTGAATCCACCAAATTAGACGCAAGCAAGATTCCTGTTGTTGAATATGAGTTCGATATAGATGGCCCAGTATTCCCTCCTTTTCAATTAGGTAATGAGAACTCTTGGCTTGTAGAGAGAATAATTGATGGAGATTTTGAAGTTGACACCAAATATCATGGGAAGACTCCGCAAATAATTGAAAAACAGAGAACAGGATGGTATATGATACCACATCCCATTCACGCAAAAGCGAGGAAAGCAATCAGTATTACCGTGGTTATATTGCTGTCATGCTTGTTTTACTTATTCACAACACCGCTTCAAACTTCTCTAGGTATCCCAACTTTTGGAACAGGTAAGATTCGACTAGGTTTGCTAGATTATCCTGTATTAGTAGTGATCGTAGTGCCCTTGATGATCGCACCAATTATCCTTCGTGTTGGAGCTAATCTTCGGGATTTACGTAGACAAAAATTCTTTCTAAAAAATTCTCCTCCACGGCCCAATATCACTATTGATTCGACTACCTCTGGAGATGACCTTTGTGGTGAAATAACAATTGAAAACCCGCTGGAAGAATGGAAGTCGATGTTCATATCTTGGCGTGTTGGAATTTTGCCACCTGCAAGACACAAGGTATTTTCTGCACTCGGGCTAAATCCAGATGGCCAACCTCCACCCGGTTTAACAACTCAGTTACCACATCACTGGGAAGAGGGTCTTGACGATGGGACTGGAATGGGAGAAGATGCCCCTATGGAACGACATGACGCCCCAGGAGGGGTATTCCTTCGACCAATGCGAATTATGAGCATTAGTGAATCTGTTGAAATTAACATCGATGGTGGTAGATTTAAACTCAAAAAACCCAAAGGAAACTGGCCAGGAACTGTTTATGGAGGATTGGTAAGAGTCCATTGGGAGATGATTGTAAATATCCAGCGTGACAAGGGAGGTCCTCTCTTGTGGGTTGAACCATTAGTTGTAGATCATCAAAAGACTTCCACAATAAATCAGGACCTGCAAATCTTTGACGGTCGCAGCGAAAGCGATACAATTTGATGGAAGGTTTCATTTGTAGTTCAAGTGCTGGGCAACCATGGAGCGAAGGATTGTTATTGCGTTGCTTCTTTCTTTTCTTATGGCTATGTCAGGTTGCATTGGGAACAATACATCTGTCGGATCTAATACTGACTCGAAAATCCAAAACGATGTAACGTTTGCAAATCTTTCGATCTCAGAACAATTACCATTAGTTAAGGTCGATGAGATATTAGTGATAGAAGGCTTTGCAGAAGTTACACCTAGTAACACTGAGTTTAGTTTCGAATATGATTTTCAAACACCTAGCGGGCTGCGTACCATTGACTCTGCCATCACTATGACAGAGTCTGGATTCAAAATAATACTAGCACCAGATGAACCGGGAACTTGGAGAATTAACGTTATGATGATTATTGAGGGATATGAAGAAAATCCTACCATTTCCAGTGAATTTTCGGTTTTGAAACCTGATGAAGGAAACACAATACTGTCAACAGACCCAATTGTCAACTTGGATAGGCCAGGAAACCTAATTATCTCTGGTAGCGTATATCACGAAAATCTAGATACATGCAGTGTGAATGTCAACAGTATCCAAATAAAACCAAGCATTAATGGAAACTTCGATTATGAGTTTGGATTTGTTGATGAGCCAACCAATATATCGTTGACTGCTACATGTGGCATTTGGACTGATTCATATGACTCGAAGCTTGTTAGAGTAATTTTCCCATTAGGAGATGATTTGGATGGAGATGGCATATCTGATGAAGCTGATAGTTGTCCATACGGGCATGGTTCGGAGGAAGGATGGAAATCAAACATTGCAACAGATAGAGATTCTGACGGTTGTCATGACTTTGAAGAAGATATCGACGATGACAACGATATGATTCCAGATATTGACGACGACTGTGTTTCAACCTTAGGTTGGATTAGCAACAACCTAACAGATTACGACAGTGACGGTTGTGCTGACTATGATGAAGATGAGGATGACGACAATGATGGAGTAATTGATAATCTGGATTTGTGTTCAAAGGGAGAGATTGGATGGGATTCAAAACCATATACAGATTGGGATTCAGACGGCTGTAACGATTTAACAGAAGATGATGATGATGATAATGACATGGTCAATGATAACATAGACAGCTGCTGGAGAGGATTGTCCAACTGGGTTAGTAATTCTGAGTTTGATTACGATGGTGATGGATGTCATGATCAGTCAGAAGATGAAGACGATGACAATGATGGTGTATATGATTTGAATGAAACTGGTATAATTTTGGATCAATGCCCTAGATCGCCTCTAGATGCTCAAGATGTTGATGAAACTGGATGCGATGCAACTGAAAGAGATACTGATGCAGACGGCGTCGTAGATGCAGAAGATCAATGCCCCGGAACACCTCAGGGAAATAGTGTCAACAATGTTGGATGCGCTGATTTAGATGGTGATGGTGTATTTTCAAATGTTGATAATTGCTCAAACACTGAGCCAAAATGGACTATCGATTCTGAAGGCTGTGCTGTATACCAACATCCGGTTGCATGGAAAGAAACCGGTCATGGCAGTAATAGGATGGACACCGTAGCACACTTTTCACTTCCTACACTAGATGGGACCTGGTCATTTAGAAACGAATGGAACGGTAATGATGTGTATATCTTCTTGTTCAAATATACAGATACATCGGGGAATAGTAACAATGCAGATTGGTCGAAGAATCCTGGATCAATGATAAGACAACTTCCAGACAATGCACATTTGTTCTATGGTTCATTTGATAATTCATACAAGAACGATGTATTATCAAGAAAAACTGCGGTAGAAAATGCGCTTAACCCAAATGAGGAACTAAAATGGCAAGGGCGGATTCATTACATTGATCAAGACATGTCAACCGCAAGTGGTGGCCTGGGAGATGTGATCAGTAATTGGAATTCTTTCTATTACGGTATTGATAGATTCCAGCGAGCTAGAGAAATTGGATCAATATATGCGTGGACATCGCAAACTAACGACATTACACACTGGGCATATGAGGCACGGATGTATAATTATGAATTCAAAACGGAAATAAGAGATAGCGATGTTAACATCCATAGTGTGACGATTGTAGATGAAGAGTGGCATTCAGGTGGATGGAGCGGAGGATATACCTCAACATATGAAAATGTCACAATCAGTTTGCCTACTAACATAAGTTCTTACGATACACTAGAGGTTTTTCATGAACACGCATGTGAGGATCGAAGAGACAGATATTCTAATTCAAACGGAAATTATGGAGGTTGCCACGAGTGGGATTACCTTGCTTACATGAAGATTTGTGATAGGGATAACAATACTAAGTGTGGAACTGAATTCATGAGATGGATCACAACATACGGAAGAGAGGGTAGATGGCTTACTGACATATCGCCATACTTGTTCATGTTACAGGATAACGACACAAGGAACTTCAGATATCAAGGGGCTAACAAAGGAATGCTTACTGTAAAACTTTACTTCTCCAATTGGGAAAAAGGAGAGAGGCCGGTTGATGCGGAGCAAATGTTCTATGGTAATGGACAATTCAATGGACAGTATAACAACGAATCATTGTATAAACGTCAACATAATTTCACAGCTCCCTCAAGTTACTATTCAGCGAAAATTGTGGCGACTATTACAGGTCACGGATTTAATCAGGACAGAGCTAATTGTGCAGAATTCTGTGACCACGAGCATCATTACTACCTAAATGGATATCATACTTATGAGTGGCATCCAATAGTTAGTGATAATCAAGGATGTGAAAAAGAAGTGGACCGAGGTGTAGTTGCAAATCAATATGGTTCGTGGCCATTCGGAAGAGCGGGTTGGTGTGCAGGACAGGATGTTAAGCAATGGGTGTATGATATCACAGATTGGGTGGACAACAATACCACTAACAATCTCATTTACCGAGGATTGTATAACGGCCAAGAATACGTACCAGAGGATACGAATGGAGGCAGTAGGAAAATCGAGGCAAATGTTTGGCTAGTGTGGTATAATCAAAACTGACGGGGCGGTGGCGCCGCCAAATCTTTGAGACTAGTGCTTGGAGACGGAGTATCTAGCAAATCATAACGAGAATTTCTTCGGCGAGGTTTGAAACCTGCCCTAACTATTGTATTTTGGAGTTCATCTTCACTTGCAGACATCTTTTCGGTGCCAGAGGCAGATACAACATTCTCTTCCATCATTGTCGAACCAGCATCGTCAGCCCCTCCAAGCAAAGCCATTTGAGCGACTGATAGGCCCATTGTCGGCCATGATGCTTGTATGTGCTCTATATTGTCGAAAAATAGTCTAGAAATTGCTATGTGACGAAGATATTCACTTGGACCTGCTCCTAGCTCTAATCGATTACGACCTCTGTTTCTTCTGCCGTATACATTGTTCTCCAATTGAACTGGCCAAGCGACAAATGAGGTAAATCCGTTACCGTATTTCGACAAACTTTCATCTTGTAATTTTCTGATACGGCGCATGTGCTCAATTCTATCTTCAATCGACTCACCAAAGCCAAATACGTTTGTTGCACTTGTAATCAGTCCTAGAGATTGTGCTTCAGACATAACTTTCAGCCAATTCGCAGGTGACCCTTTTTTTGGTGAGACATTTTTTCTGACATCATCAACAAGCATCTCTGCACCGCCTCCTGGTAAGCCATGCATTCCAGAGCCTTTCAATATCTCAAGAACATCGAGGGTAGAAATACCTGTTACCTCAGAAATTCCCTCTATTTCGATTGGAGAGAAACAATCGAGATCGATTGTAGGGTGCAATTTCGCTAACGACTTCAGCAAATCTGTGTAGAACTCTATGCCTAAGTCTGGATTTACTCCGCCTTGCATCAAAATTCTTGACCCACCAATAGCTTCAAGTTCCTTAACTCTTTGACTAATTTCTTCAACTGACTGTGTGTAATTTTCTTCATGACCGGGTGGGCGATAGAATGAACAAAACTGACAATTTATTGTGCACACATTTGTGTAGTTGATGTTTCTATCAATTAGATAAGTAACTTCTTCATTCCCATTTATTTCGATTCTGCGCTGGTTTGCGGCTCTCCTAATCGATTGCAAAGGCGCATCTCGATAGAGAATTACTGCTTCTTCAGGTGTTAGCCGATCACCACTAGAAAGGTGGTTATCTAGGATATTTCTCCAAGACATAGTCTCCTCTCATTACTAGCCAACAAGCTCCTCAATATTAGTAATTGTTTTTGGGCAATCAGATGTGAGGATATCTGGCCCGTTTGGTGTGATTAAAACATCATCTTCGATTCTAATTCCAATGTTAGCGTATCTTTCTGGACATTTGACATCTTTACGCCAAGCTCCGAAGTATAATCCAGGCTCCACTGTTACTACCATTCCTTCCTCTAGAAGCCTAGGCTCTCCATTCGGCTTGTAAACTCCAACATCATGAACATCGATTCCTAACCAATGGCCCGTATTGTGCATATACCATTTGTTTAAATCGCCTTCTGTGGATAAAGCATCCTCCAAACTTTGGTCGATAACTCCCAATTCTATTAGTCCTTTAGCTAATACTTCTCGAGCAGCAAAGTGTGGAGCATCGTATGGTTTTCCTATTTGGCAATTTTCAATCCCTGCGATTTGTGATTCAAGAACAAGTTGGTAAATTTCAGCCTGTGCCTCAGAAAATACCCCATTAACAGGCCACGATCTAGTGATATCTGAAGCATATCCTTGGTATTCACACCCAGCATCTGTTAGAATTATTTCTCCATCATTACAGATATCGTCGTTTTCGGTATAATGTAAAATTGTCGCATTTTCACCACTTCCAATAATAGGAGGGTAAGCACTACCGGAGGTTTTACAATACTTGAAAAAACCCTCAATGAGTCCTTCTAGTTGATATTCACCAATGCCGGGTATTGTATTCTTCATGGCTATAATGTGTGCCTGGCTTGCAATTTTCGCAGAATATCGCATTATTTCAATTTCTGATTTTGACTTTCGTAATCTTAATTCATTTATCATAGATGAAGGATCACAGATGCTGCTTGGACCATATCCAAATTTTTGACGTTCTCGTGACTGAAATTTCATTTCATCCTCGACGATTTTATCCACCTTAGAGTCATTGCCCAATCTTAGAAAAACTCTCGTTGATTTTCTAATCAGTTCAGGTAGTTTGGTGTCCAAGTCATCGTATGAGTAAGATTCATCAATTGCCCAATTTGCGATAGCACCTTCAAGCCCTGGTCTTCTTCCCTCCCAGATTTCCTTCAATGTGTCAGCTGGCTGAACAAATAAACAGGATTTCCATTCACCTGCATCGCAGTAAGCAAAGAAGAGGGAATCAGGGTCTTGCCAGCCACAAAAGTATAGCATATCGCTATTGTTTCTGTATGGATAACTTACATCGTTAGAACGTGTAGAAACTGGATTGCTTGTAATAAGTATGACATCATTTGGCTTCAATTGCGAAAATAACCTTGATTGTCTAACTCGATACTCTTCTTGACTGATGCAAGGTGGCTCTTCGCCTAGGGCGTCAAAGTAGTCCTCCCACATGTGTATGGGGTAGTGTCACTAATTATTCAGTGCTTTGTCAAGAAATAGTAGAGATAACATCCACAAAACCTGAAACTTGTAGCAAAAATAACCAATTACGGTTTAAGTTCTGGGTTTGTCTCCCATTTAGGCAATGATTCTGAACGGGACGCCTTCATTCTGAAGATTAGTAGAGTTGCGATTAATATTACAATTAAAGAACCAAGCATCGGAAGGAATCTGATATTGTTGTCTTGAGACCCATACGATGAATCATCTTTCACAGCAAGAGTAACTTCTTTACTACCAGTTTCTCCATTATCGTCAGTTACAATTAACACTAATTTATGATCACCCATCACAAGGTTTGTGAAAGTAATGTTCTTGTCTGAAGAAATTTGATTTCCATTGAGAATCCATTCATATTGTAACGTCGCATCGTCTCCAGAAGTGTCTAGTGCAATGGCACTCAAATCCAAATCATCACCACTATTAATCAATATAATTTCAGTCACCAAAGATTTGTCAAATGTAGTTTCAATTCCTACCAAAGGAGGTATGTTGACAACAGTTAGTGTTGTAGTAGTGCTCGAAATTCTGCCAACTGAATCGATAACATCCAAGTTTACAGTATAATTTCCAGACAGTATGGGATGTAGCACTAAAACCATGCCGTTTAATTCGTCCTCATTAGCTACCCTTTGAATGCCATCTGGTTGGACTATTGTCCACACTGATTGCAAATCTTTACCCCAAACTCCATCCGATGATCCACTGCCATCAAATAGTACAACATCTCCTTCCGAGGCCAATTCTGGAGCGATTATTTCAGCAGTAGGATCTGTGTGGTCGACATATAAATCGAAACTTACAGTAGGGGAAATTTCCAATAAAGGATTTTGAAGTTGATACTCAAATTTCCATATCCCGTCATTTAAAGAATAATTTTCAACGTCAATTGAGAATGATAATTCGTGGGTCTTAGATAACTCATTTTGCTGCAGGCCAATTTGTTTATTGTAAATATCACCTTCACATGCCCCGTTAGGAGAATAGCACCAAGAAACAAGTAGGTTTGTTTCGTTTACAGCAATAGAATGCATCACTTCTGCACTAAGAGTTGCCTGACCATCTATCATCACTATCGAATCGTGTAAAGGAGATAGAACTGGTGGATGGGGTCCTTCACCAATGAACAATATTCTGTTGAGGACCTCAGATTCATCCATTGTTGACTGGGTTATCTGGACTAAGCAGATACACTCAATTTCACTAACGTTGATTGAGAGTTCCCAACTCCATAAACCATCTTGTATTGGAATAACCTCTGTGAAAAAGTCACCGGATTGCAAGATGTTTTCTTCACCAAGTGTCTCAGTTATATTGAACAAAACCCATGTTGCTGTCTGCGGAGATATTGTTGTTGTTCCTGAAATCATGAGTGTATCGTTAATCCACTGTCCGTTCAAACTGTCGCTAAGCAACGAGCCTCTGTCTTCGCTGGAAGATTGATACCCCGATGATGTCGGTACAAAAGCTATGACGAGCAAAATCAAGACAAATCCTGATTTACGAAATGGAGTCATCCGTCACTCCTCAAAGGCATTGCAAAGTTGTCCTTGACCTGGGAAACTGTTGATATCTCTTGGGTTAGTATCCCATTTGTATTCGCAATAATTGATGTGGCCGTCTCCATCAGTGTCCACCATTCGATCTACATTATCAAATGGATCGAAATTAAAGTAATACTCCCATCCTGTTGCCATGCCATCATCATCATGGTCTTGGTAGTATACCTCAGGTCCATCATCCCAATCATCTCCATCTGTATCATTTGCAATCGGGTTTGTTCCGTTTATGTATTCCTCATAGCTTGTATAGTTCTCTAAGTTGTCATAGAATAGTTTACCATCCGGCGTATCAGGGTCAATGTGGCAATTACTAGATTGTGGATCTTCATATGACGGGCAGTATTTTGCAATTAACCCGGTTCGATTTAATCCGTCGTTATCAGGGTCTTCCATACCGTCATCAATTCCATCACCATCTGAGTCTTTGAGAGAGGGGTCCATGACACCCCTAGCACCGTTTACCTCATATGTTGCATTGTCTACAAGACCAATGATTAAGGCCTGCTCAGAGTATTTGACCTCCCATCCATCAGGTAGCAAGTCACCATCCGTATCATCATCTACAGGATTGGTATCCCAACGGTCAGGGGCCTCGGCCCCGTTGGCGAGCGTATCATTGTCGATGTCAAATGTATCATCTTTCATCGAACCTTCTGATGGGTCCAAAGCCCATCTTCCATTACAACTACACAACTCGTTTAAGGGAACATTGAAGTTAGTCAGATTCATTTCATAAACTTCAAACTTCTTTTCTAATATGAATCCGCCAAGCCAGTTTTTCCAGACATAGCCACCTTCATCCAGTCCACATTCGATCATTGAATCACAACCAGGGGGTAACCACAAATCGGTTGTAACCCATAATGAATGTGACCTTGAATTATCTTCAACAGACTCTACCTGCATTTCCCATCCATCTAACATTCCGTCACTATCAGTATCATTGATGAGTGGATTAGTTGGGTTTTGGAACGGCCTTGGAACAAATAATACCTCGTAGCCATCGATTAGTCCGTCATCATCTGTATCTGAGTTGTTAGCATGGGTTAGGAAGTTGTCCTGACCTAGAATAACTTCTTCTCCATCTTCAAGACCGTCGTTGTCTGTATCATACATGCACGGACTTGTGAAATATTCTTCTCCATACCAGGAGAATCCATTCAAGGCTTCAGCTTGGTCTCCTAAACCATCTCCATCAGTATCTGCGTTAGATGCATTTGAGCCTGTATCACAAACATCGTTAAATTCCTTAAAGTCTGACAACCCATCTTCATCTGTATCCCAAAGACCGGGGTCTGAGGTAACTCTAACAGTCTGAACACCACGATTCACCACAAGTATGTCCCATCCAATTACTTCGATGCCATCTTTAAGCCCATCACCGTCTGTATCCGGATTCATAGGATCTGTCGATCTTCCATCGATAATCCCATCTCCATCTGAATCTCGGGCATTATACTCCATTAGATTAGTAAACATTTCATCAAGTTCTACAATCTCTACCCATACATCCAATCTACTCTCAACTGTATCTCCAACTTCGACATTGATAGCATACACGTAACCCTCAACAGGAGCTACAAGTGGAATTACTTGCTGATTGCCTCCTGAAAGAGTGACTCTAGCCCTTGCTACCGTCTGATTAGCACTAACGAAGTCGTCTAGTTCAACATCTATGGCTACAACGAGCGCTATATTTTCAAGCGTTGAGAAGACAACTGCACCGTCACCATCGGCATCGTATCCGTCACGATCGGGGTCAAGGTCACCATTCGATCCATCTCTCGGGTCGAGACCATTAGTTGCTTCCCAACCGTCTGGCATTCCGTCTTCGTCTGTATCTTTGTGCCAAGGGGATGTGAATTTCTCTTCACCAAATGTTAGAGCAACTTGATATTCTTCGATATTGTTCATTCCGTCCTCGTCCCAATCACCATATCCATCTGAATTATTAGCAGGGTCGAGAAGTTGATTGAATGCAATTGCTGTTCCTGATGCAGGATGCTCTGCAATGTGAGAAAAGCAGAACTCAAATCCATCTGGCATTCCATCGCCGTCTGTATCCCAATCTGAAGGACCGTTCAGTAAACCATCTCCATCCATATCTTGCTTAAACCAAGCAAGTTCGAATTCTTGGGCAGCAGCTGCAAATGGTGCATCTCTGCTTACAGGATCGAGTAGGCTTAATCCACAATTCTGTCCAGTTGCTTTCATGACCATAATTGTTGAGTCTGAGATTTCTTGAATATCATCTAGAAGATCCCCGTCAGAATCTGCTAATAGTGGATTTGTACCATACATTTCTTCTTCTAGGTTGAACAACATATCGGAGTCAGAATCTAGAACTTGGTCACAGGAATGTTTTCCCTCTGAATTTGCTAACTCGTCCCACTCAGGTAACCCGTTGGTACCATCAAAACTATCACTAAGGGCATCTTTTATTGCAGTATCCAAATCCGGGCAATCCCAATTGGGATTAAGTGGGTCGAATAGAGTATAATTACCTGCGGGGTGAACTACGAATGTCTTGTATTGGACTTCCCATTTGTCATTCAGTCCGTCACCATCTGAATCTGCTAACCTTGGATTTGTGCCCTCGATAGCTTCAACTTCATTGATTAGGCCATCTCGATCTGGATCACCTTTAGGACCATCATCAGGGTCAGGCCATGAGTCATCTTCTTCCTGCACTTCTGCATCTGTAGATGCGCCACCGCTTGCGTCGTTTAGTTCGTCCTCGGATTCACCATTATCAAGGGGGTTGAGACCATTTTCTACCTCCCAGCCGTCCAGAAGGCCGTCGTTATCTGTGTCATTATCATCAAATTTAGTTCCAATCAATTCTTCGATTACGTCCGGTAATCCATCGTTGTCATAGTCAACATTATCAGGTAGTTCTCCTGTTCCATCGCCAATCAAATCATCTTCGTAGGCGGGGTCAAAATCACCGGCACCTTCACTAGTTTGAAAGAAGCCATTTGCCCCAACAAAAAGTGAGCCAAAAATCAGAGTAGATACTATCGCAACATACGCCATCTGGTTGTGGGACATAGACATTTTGACAAACTCCTAGAGTGAATCCAAGTTCATCCACTACTGTTCCACAAATAAACCTTCACGGTATATGATTTCCAGATATATAATAACAATCAGCTATTTTGTCGACTAATTATATCTAGAAGTAAGGGTAACCATAGTGGCCTCTTCTAGAAATTTTACACCGACCTTTACTGGTTTTCCCTCACATCTAACCCACATACCAGCAAGCATACCTATTGCTATAGATGGAATTGGTATGTGGCTAAATCTTAATTCTACACCACCATAGTCGTCAAGTGATTGAATCGAATCAGGCGCACCTAATCCACGACTACCCAAAATGTTCTTGCAATTGTCGATCCAGTCGTTAACATCAGCAGCAAGAAATAATTCTTCCCCTGCAATGAAGATTTTCTTTGATGCAATTGCCATTGAGAGAAATCCTTCACTTACCTTTGGCCAACATTCTCGCTCATCTGAATCTACATTTGCTGTTAACCCAGAACAGGATTCTTGCAATCTGAGGAATAGACCTGAAGGCAATAAATGATGACTCACGCCGTCGATTTTCCATCCTGTTTCAATCTCAATTTTGTAAGGGTCTGATCTTGAATACCGCTTCCCTATTTTTTTTGCAGGAGGGATGAAACCAGAGTAGGATTCTAGAGACAAAATGCATGCACTAAACTTCTTTTGTTCCCAACGCATCTTATACCTTTGATTGTCAATTTTCTCTAATTGGGCCTGCAAAAATCCGGCAACTATGGGATTCAATGTCGGAGTTGTGAAACTTGCAGGAGTGACCACAGGATTTCCCCATCCATGCGTTGCCCATCTTTTCTTTATTACACTCAATTTTTTCTTCCTCTTGAATAACCCCTTGACATTGAAATCTTCACTTTCCAATAAATTTTCTTCCTCATCGCAAGCCGAATTAGCAAGTTTTCGACCCATCGGAGAATCCATTTTTTCCTCAAATACCTGCCACCAGCCCTCGAGTTCATCACATCTCCATAGCATCCAAGAATTTCCCTGCTTATCAAGAATCAAGCCACTGTTGACACTAAAATCCTCTGCTAAGGTATCCATTAGTTTGAGGTCTAAAGTAAATTCAGGCTCATCAACTAGTGGCATTAAAATCACAAAGGATATCCACTTACTTCATTTTCGTTGAAGCAATATCTAATAATTTGGTAATTTGACTTGAATTCCTTTACATCTTTCTTCACGTGTGTAGGATCTTCTTGGTTAATTAAGACTCTAGAAAAGAAGCGAGCAACGTCTGTCATCTCATCCACTCCCATACCTACCCTAGTCAATTCTTGGACACCGAGTCGCAATCCTGAGGGGGTCATCGCCTTAGTATCACCTGGAAGCATGTTCATGTTTGTTATGATTCCAGCATCCTCCAGTAGTTTAGCGGCTTTTGCTCCAGCTCCTGAATCCAAATCGCCATGTCGGGTTAGGACCTGATGGGATGCTGTGTATCCTCGAGATTCCGCTAAAACGTCAAAGCCTTCTGATGCTAGCGCAGCTCCAAGTGCTTTGGCATTTTTCACTGTGTTTTTCGACAAGTCTTCACCGTATTCCATAAATTCTGCAAGGGCTATCACCTTACCTGCTACATGATGCAAATGGTATGATGAACATGTTCCCGGGAAGATTGCATTGTTCAATTTACGTTGGAATTTCTCGTCAGTGGAGGACGAGAGTATGAACCCACCCTGAGGTCCGGGAAATGTTTTGTGAGATGACCCTGTCATTATATCTGCTCCTTCTTGTAGAGGATTCTGGAAACAACCGCCTGCAATCAATCCAAGGACGTGTGCTCCATCATACATTACAGTTGCACCAACATCATGTGCCGCTTTTGATAACTCCTCAAGTGGTGTAGGAAATAGAAACACAGATTGGCCAAATAATGCTACTTTGGGTTTTACTTCATGGATTAATTCCACTGATGCATCAATATCTGGCTCCATTCTATCTTCATCCCATGGATATGTTGAAAGATTTAGATCCCTGAGACCAACAGCACCCATTCTAGCATGAGAAATGTGACCACCATCTGCGGTGGAAACCGCTGTAATGTTGTCACCTGGCTTGGATAGTGCTTTGAGCGCAGCAATATTGGAAACAGTCCCACTGATTGACTGAATATTTGCAAATGGTGCATTGAAAAGTTCTTTTGCTAAATTTATACCTAAATCTTCTATGGTGTCAAAATCACCACAGCCTTGATAATAACGCTTGAATGGTAAACCCTCTGCATATCTACCATGCAAATCGCTACCTACAACCTTCTGAACCATAGGAGAAACAATATTTTCACTAGCAATCATTCCTAAACCATCTCGATAGAGAGTTCCGCTGTCTTTTACTGCCTGCATTACAGTTTTGGCTTTATTTGAATTGGTTTGACTCGCTGTCCATGCGCCTGCCGGTTCCACCATATTTGCTTGGCTTTGTGGAGGGCCTTTGACCCTTTGCAATATGTGAGTTCCGTTATTTTTTCATGATGGCCTTCTAGGACCACCTGTTCGCATCGCTTTTGCTTGCTTTTCAGAAATTATAGTATTGTGAGGGATACCTCTCCTTTTGAGATCAGTTGACATAATGTTTGATTTTGATCGTCCTCTTCCAAGAGGTTTTCCTGCTCTACCAAGTTTTCTTTGTATTAATTGAGATCTGCCCCTGTATGCCACAGGGCCAACAAGCCTCTCCATAGCAGGAATATCGCTTCCTTCCTCCTTTGGTCTCTTCAACCACCAACCAGGTGAAAGGTTGTCTGTCCTCGCATCTTTTTCTCGCCTCATGCTGTTTGCTCTTCGTGCTAATTTCGGTTTCAATGACCTCTCGCTTTCCTTAGAGACATAATTTGTAAGCCATCCTGGTAATCCCACATCGTAAACAATTCCATTTATTGTGAGTAGCATCCCAGATAACAGTAAGTGAGTGCCGACCGGTAGTTCCGTTCTATCTAATTTTATTTTGTGTCTCTTTATCCGTTTGGCATAAGAAACCATTGCTTTTTGATCCCTGTGCCTTACAACGCGCTTCTGTTGTTTTCTGAACCTCCGCGCACTTTGGTGTAAAAATATACATCCAATACCAATTGAAAGTCCTTCAAACATTCCAATCTCTCCATAAGCATATATGCCCGCCATAACCCAAATCGGGGTCAAAACACCCCAATTGAATATGAGTGATATTATGCTTGGAGCATACCTTGGAGTCATTTTCCGTTCGACAGCGCTTGATGCTGCAACCATTATATTGGCATTCAAAGCCTCATCAACTCCGCCTTTTACCATAAGTGCTGCAACAGGATTTATTGGTGCGTCGTCAATCCAGCGACGTGACCTCTTTGTCGGAGGATTTGTTAGTGCAATTTCAAGATCATCTTCACTCTGTTTTTTTGGTCTTCCAAGTATATTTGCGAGTGCCCTTACACGAGGATCGTAAGCATCAGTCTCCTCTAGCTCATCCAATACACTAAGGGCACTGTGCCATTCGCCTTTGTCAATCAAACATAGGGCAGCGGCAATCCTAGGCTTGGCCATTAAAGGATATTCTCTAACTAGTCTAAGTGCTATGTTCATGGCATCTTTGTGCTTATTCTGAGCCCTTAGCAAAGCGACATGTGATAGTCTTGCATTCACAGTTAGATTGTCTTTGTGAAGAGCGCCATCAACTGGCTGTGGGCTCCAACTACGGAGCATTCGCATCAAATCATTCAAATGGTCGATACAAGAGTTATTCTCCCAATCCCATAGGTCGTCCTCATCAACAGAACCATTCCAAGGATCGAACCATTCGCAAATAAATGCTAACAATTCTGGCTCATCATAGCCCTCGGATTGTTGTAGATTATGCAAAGCTTCTCGAGCAGCGTCCAACCTTCTACAAGCTATGTGTCCGGCGGCAATAATCATACGCGCCTCATCATCATCTCCACCTGCTTGAGCAAGGACCTTCTTGCCTTCTTCAATAGCAGTTGGCCATAAACCTCGCAATGCCATTTCGACCATTCTTGCTCGACTTTTTGCAAGTCGAACTATGGCTTCATCCTCTCCAATAGACCTATCTTGAAATCTTATCAAGGCATCGAGGTCATTCTTTAAACCAGCCTCTGCAACAAGATCTGACATCCAATTTCCTCCACCACTCATTATCGCTCCTTCTCGCCTTTGATCAGGATTTAAGTCGAACTTTAGATTCCTTAACGGATTGAATTTCGCAACCGACAGTATCCAGGTTAGCAAGAAGATAGTTTGACCGACTGCGATGAATATCCAAGTTACTAGTAACCGATTTCTTTCGTCGAAACCAATCGATTCAAAATAATCTATGAATGGCATAAGGCTTCCAAATTCCTTGTAGCAAACAAGCATTAGGAGTAGAGCAGTGTAGCCGCTAAACCCTGCAAATGCAAAGTAAAGAATTCTCGCCTGAGCTCTATCTTCAGATCTAATTTCTCTTGGAGTTGCTAGCAGTACACCGCCTAAGCCTCCAAACGCTTGTCCTCCTAAGAATAGGTTACGAATTAGCTCGAATATGAAAGCAAGTCCGACAATAGCTATGTTCAAAGAAAGGTATGCAGCTAGTATCTCAGGCAGGTTTTTGAGTGCTTCCCATTCTGCTAGAAGTGGATTTTCCTGAATTTGTAGATATACTTGATGTCCCAAGATACCCCCATAATTCAAAATTTCTTGCGAATTATTTGGGTCATTTACCATAACATGCAACACGGTGACAATACCGTTGATTGCAGTAAATGGCATTGTCAATAAGAATAGAATGAGAATAAAGGCGAAAGCTCTACCAACGAATCCTAATTTCTTGGCGTCGATAGGATTAGGTCTTCCTAACCATGTTCGGAATTTTCCAATAATTAGCATGTTCCATGAGGCACCCATTATCCGCCCATATGCCAATATTGTCGGACCCATGAATACCAAACATGCGACTGCCAATACAAGTGGCTGTTGCTCGCTTGCGACTTCTCTCTGAAGCAATAAATAAACTCCAAGCGACACAGCGAACAACCCTATCAAGGTCCCGCTTCTTCTCAATAACAACCTAAGAAATTTATTCTTCCCTAAATCGATTCTTCTTCCAACAAGTTGACCATTTAGTGACTCCCATGGAGAAATTATTATCGGTACGAGAATAAGCAAACCAATCAAAAACAAATTCGGAAGGTAGTAAACTTCTGGATCAAAAATTAATTCTGCTATCATTAGCAATACGCCAGTCATTGCCATCATGTACAAGGCAATGCCAAAACCAACGTTCTGAAGGCCAAGTAGTCTTTTGACACCCCCTCTTCCTTTTGTGAGACTGTGCACCTCATAGAGCCCATCGTCAATTTCAAAACCAACTTGAAGACTTGACAATTGGGTCGGAATCATCCACTTCCAAAGCAACAGTGCAGTGATGAATGCTATCAAGAAAGGCATAAGGTGGTCTAAAGATAGATTCGCTGGATTTTCAACAGTGCTTGCAGTAGCAACGGGCAAAAATACAACAAAAAATACACACGCCAGTATTTGTTTGTGCATTACCAAATTCCTCCCTGCTTTACTAACTAATCGTTTTCTCTATGCCTGATTAAAAAGCTCTCAATTTTGTCAAAGGCCTTGTTGAGGGTATCCTCATCTGCAAGATACACAATTCTGATGTGACCCTCTCCTCGCTCGGGAGAAAAGCCACTACCATGGACAACCAATACTTTCTCTTCCTGTAACAAATTTAAGACAAACTCTTTGTCATTTTTAGCCCACTTCTCGTCTAATAAGCGCACAAATATGTAAAAAGCACCTCCAGGTTCCTGAACCTCTAAACCTTCAATTTCAGTTATTCTCTTGAGACTCAAATTTCTACGTTTTCTTACCTTAGAGGCGTATTCGCCCATCCATGTTCTGTCATTTTCAAGTCCTGCTAAGTAACCAAGTTGTGCTGGAGTGCTAGCACACAACCTTGAACGAAGAATTCTCTCTATGCCATCACGGACATCTCCCATTACTTTCGTTGGATCATGAATAGCTAAGTAACCAATTCTCCAACCCGGCGCGTAGTATACCTTTGATACCCCATTCAATGCGAATACAGGGACACAGTCGGATCTAGATGCTATTGAAACATGTTTGCCTGTGTAGTCAAGACCGTCGTATATCTCATCTGCTACAATCATGCAATTTGGCCATTTTTTAACGATTGAAATGACCTTATCGATCTCTTCCTTAGTAGTCACATTCCCAGTTGGATTGTTAGGGTTAATCAAAACCAATAATCTTACACTTTCATCCATCTTTTTCTCTATATCATCTAAGTCAATTCCCCAACCGTGATTTGGCTTTAGAGAGTATTCTACTGTTTCTGCTCCAAACATTTGCGGGTAAGCCATGTATGGTGGATAGTGTGGTCCGGGGGCAAGCACCTTTGTTCCTTCTTCAAGTGTGGCCGCAAATATCACTTGCAGTGCTTCTGTTACACCGTGACATACATACACGTCATCATCCTTACATTTCCAACCTTTTCTAACTTCATCTTTTGCAATTGCATCTCTTAACTCAGGTAAACCATAAGATGGAGAGTATCCATTTTTCCCATTCTCAAGGGCAGATATGTATGCCTCAACCATATGTTTTGGAGTAGGTAGTCCTGGGTAGGCAATTGGGTCTCCTATGTTCAACTTGATTATCTCATGTCCTTCTGATTCTAGTTTTGTGGCAGGTACGACCACGTCTCTAATTGCATACTCAATTTTTGATGCGCGTGATGCAACAGGTATCATTCAACTCCACCCATTTTGCATATCTCTTGATATTGTTCTTTTGAAACTGGCTGAACAGAAAGCCTTTGGCCTCGCTGAACTAATGGCATATCACTAAGCAATGGATTTGATTTGATATCTGGAAGGCTAACCTTATCGATTTCCATAACTGGCTCAATATCGACCATTATCCACCTAGGATTCTCTGGAGTTGATTTTTCGTCGTAATACTTTGAGTTCGTATCCCATGATGTGAAATCAGGATACCCTTCTTTGCATATTCTTGCGATACCTGCTACATGCGGGGGTTTTGTATTGGAGTGGTAAAATAAGACCATGTCACCTACTTTCATGTCATCTCTCATTATGTTCCTTGCTTGATAATTTCTGACTCCGTCCCAGTGGGTTGAACCATCAGCAACTAATTGGGAGTAGGGATAGACATGTGGCTCGGATTTCATCAACCAGTAGCGGGTCATGGTCAGTCCAGAGGGTGGTGAGACTTAGAGTTCACCATGCATCCCCACGATCTGGAATAAGAGTAGCGTCAACAACATCTATATCACCTCGTGATGATACCTTACCAAGACCTAGTTTTCGGGCCATGG